>JACQWQ010000029.1 GCA_016209205.1 Chloroflexota bacterium | reverse complement strand
TGCGACCTCTCTCCCCGCTCCCTTACGAAAACGCGCTACGGATGCGACCTCTCTCCCCTCTCCTCATAGGAGAGGGGCTGGGGGTGAGGTCTTTCCCGTCATTCCCGATTTTTCTTGGCTTGGAACGCCGCTGCTGCCGCTTCGTAATCTTGCCGCGTCAGAAATTTTCCGCGCTCGATGGTTTGTTCGACGACGTTGCCATTCCCGTCAAAACGCGCCTCCGCGTACATCAACTGAAAACACGTGCTGTCCATAATCTCTTTGCGCAAAAAGCGCCCGCCAGTCTCATAATCGGTGCTGATGTCATTGCGCAAATCAATGCGAATCGCCAACGGCGCGCCGCATTTGTTACATTGCACGTACAACCACCACGCATTCGGGTCCGACGCGTCCGATGCTTTGGGCAGCAATGGATTGCCGCCGCTGAATAGTTTGCGAAAGAAACTCATGTTGTCTCTCTTGAAGGTGACGGGTGATGGGTGACGTTTCACTTTCACGTCAAGCGTCAAACGTCAAACGTGAAACGTGATGCGTGAAACGCCAATCGCGTATCGCAAATCGCAGTTCACTGATAACTGATAACTGATAACTGATAACTGATAACTGATAACTGATAACTGATAACTGATAACTGATAACTGATAACTGATAACTGATAACTGATTAGCGCGCCAACTGCGGCACGATGAACCACGCCAACGCGATGTAATCCAATGCGAGCATTATGGCATAGAGCAGCGCAAATACAAGCCGCGCGTAACGCGCATTGAACAATTCATACAGACCGGCTGCCCAAAACGCCGCGAGCGGGACCAAGCCCGGAAAAAGATAACGTCCTTGCGGCTGCACGTACTTGAGATTGTAATAAATGTGCGCGGCGAACGCGAGGGTCAATAAAACGCCGAGCAGCAGCCACGCCCAATGCGTTTCCGCCGGAAAATTTTTTCGTTCGCGCACGAGCCGGACAATCCACAACACCGCGCCGAAACTTGCGACGGCGGTCAAAACAAAGAGCAACACATAAATTCGGTCATTGACCAGCACGCCCATCCAGCCGAACTGCGCCCAAAACGATTTGAACGAAATCGCGAAAAAATCAAACACCACGTCGCGCAGTCCGAATTGGGCGATCCACTGCGCGGTTGTCGGTTGTCCCGCCACCACTGCGTCGTGCCGAGCCCACCCGAGCAAATCGTTTGCGCCGTACGTGAACGCGTTGCGCACGAACCAGACGAACGAAAGCAAAAGTGAAATAGCAAACAACGGCGTACGCCAAGCCGCCGAAAAGCATAAAGCGCCGGTCGTCGAGTTTGCCCTGCGCGCGCAAAATAGAAAACAAAAGCATGACCGCAACGACAATCTCGGCGAGCGTGTCATTGTTGATCGCCGCGCTCATGGCAATGTGCATCGGCAGCGTGGCAATGATGCCGACGCCCGCGAGCCGCAGCAGCGCGCTCGTCAGAAACACGCGCGCAAAAATTAAATACGCGATACAGGACAACACGAGCGCGAGCGCCACATTGAAATACCGCAGCAGCAGCGCGGCGTCGAGCTGCAGCGCGCGTGCGGTCAAATACACCGGCGCGGCAAGCACATAGTACAACGGCGGTTGATGCGCTTCGTAACGCAGGGAATCTATCGCGAGTTCGGGTGGAAACTTGCGCGCTTTGATTTCTTCCAAATATGCTGGGTCGTAATCGCCTTGCTGCAACACCGGAAACGCGCCCGTCTCAGCAAGCTCGCGCACATAATTGTAATGCGCAGGTTCATCCGGCGCTTGCCACAACGGCGTCCGCGTCGCGTACAAGATGCCCAAGGCAAATTGGAAAAATAGAATGAGTGAGAGAATGAGGCGCGTAGAGTTCATGGGAGTGGAGATTGAGAGATAGAGAGAAAGAGTGAGGGAGTGAGAGAGTGGTGGAGTGAGAGAGTGAGAGAGTGATGGAGTGAGAGAGTGATGGAGTGATGGAGTGATGGAGTGAGAGAGTGAGAGAGTGAGAGAGTGGTGGAGTGATGGAGTGATGGAGTGATGAGTAATCAGTTATAAGTGAACTGTGACCTGCGACTTGCGACTTGCAATTGACGTTTGACGTTTCACGGTTCACGGTTCACGTTTCACGCTTCACGTTTCACGCTTCACGCACGTTTCACGCTTCACGTTTCACGTTTCACGCTTCACGTTTCACGCTTCACGTTTCACGCTTCACGTTTCACGCTTCACGTTTCACGCTTCACGTTTCACGTTTCACGTTTCACGTTTCACGTTTCACGTTTCACGTTTCACGTTTGACGCTTCACGTTTCACTTACAAGAGGTCTAAAGGATCAACATCAATGCGCCAACCGTAGGGTAAAGGATAGAGCGCGAGCAAGTCGCGTGCGCCTTTGCCTTTGAGCAAAATGTGTTGGCGATATTTACCGCGCAGTTTCGCGAAAAACGCGGGCGCCGGTCCGATCATTTCGACGTCCAGAATGCCGTGACGACGAATGCGGTCGCTTAGCAGCCGCGCCAACGTCTCGGACGCTTCACGCGCAATTTTGACCGAAGCGCCCGTAAACAGCAAACGCGTGAGCGGGCGCGCGGGCGGATACGCGGCGACGCGCCGGAACTCTATTTCGCGTTGATAGAAATCGTGATACGCGTGGCGCGCGGCGGTTTGGATGGCGTAATGTTCGGGATTGTACGTTTGCAGCAACGCGCGTCCACCCAACGCGCTGCGTCCCGCGCGTCCCGCGACTTGGGTCAACAATTGGAATGTGCGTTCCGCCGCGCGGAAATCGGGCAAGAACAGCGAAATGTCCGCATTCACCACGCCGACGAGCGTGACGCGCGGCAAGTCGAGTCCTTTGGCGATCATTTGTGTCCCGATCAGCACATTCGCTTCGCCGCGCAAAAACGTTTCCAGTATTTCCGCGTGCGCCTCCTTGCCCTGCGTCACATCTCTATCCCAGCGCAGAGTTCGCGCGCGCGGAAATTCCGCGCGCACTGCGTCCTCTAACTTTTCGGTGCCCACGCCCAAGCCGCGAATACGCGTGCTGCCGCAGTTCGGGCAATGACGCGGAATGGCGCCGTGCTTGCCGCAGTGATGACACACCAATTCGCGCGCGGTTTGATCGCCGAACGTGTGCAGGGTGTACGGGTTGTTGCAGCGCGGGCATTTAACCACGTGTCCACAATCGCGACAGACGACCGCTTGCGCCGTGCCGCGCCGGTTCAAAAAAAGGATGGCTTGTTCGCCGCGCACGAGGGTTTCGTCTAATGCGGCGCGCAGCGCGCGGCTGAACATGGAACGGTTGCCTTGCACGAGTTCGGCGCGCATGTCCACGATTTCGACGGGCGGCAACTCTTGATAACGCACGGGTGCGCGTTCCGTTTCGTGCGCGATCACGCGCTGCGGCAGTTCGAGCAGTTTCAATTCGCCGCGTTGGGCTGCGTGCTGCGAACCAACTGCGTTCGCGTAAGTTTCCACATCCGGCGTCGCGCTGCCCAGAATGACGACCACGTTCTGGGTGCGCGCCATTTCGAGCGCGACTTGACGCGCGTGATACGCGGGTGAATGCGGAAATTCAACGTCGCTCTTGTACGACGCGTCATGCTCCTCGTCCAAAACGACCAACCCCAAACGCGGCAGCGGCGCGAACAGCGCGGAACGTGGACCGATCACGACGTCAATTTTCCCGTCGCGAATGCGCCGCCACGTGTCATAGCGTTCGCCAATCGAGAGCTGCGAATGAATCACGCCGAGACGATTCCCGAACCGCGCGCCAAAGCGACGCAGTGTTTGTGGGGTGAGCGAAATTTCGGGAATCAGCGCGATGGCTTGTTTGCCTTGCGCGAGAACGTGGTCAATCGCGTCGAGATAAATTTCCGTTTTGCCAGAGCCCGTAACGCCGTGGAGAAGAAAGGATGAAGGCAGAATGTAGAGACGTTTCGGTGAAACGTCTGAAGGAATGAAGGATGAGGAGAGGGAATCATCCAACGCGCGTTTGATTTCTTGCCACGCTGCGTCTTGTTCGGGCGTGAGCGTGGGGGGGGAGACGGGCATGAAGGTTTTGTGGGCGAGCGGATCGCGAATAAATTCGGTGGTTTCGAGTGCGACGATGCCCGCCGCTTCGAGTTTTTTGAGATCGGCGAGCGAAGCATCGGTCGCCGCATACACCGCGCTGACCCACACCGAATCATTTTCGCGCGCGAGAAATTCGACAATATGATTCAGGTGCGCCGCGCGCGGGCTGGACGGATTGGGTTGGCGCGTGCGCACAATCCATTCGTTTTTTTCCAGCGCGCGCAACGTCGCGGTCGTCGTACCCAATGCCGTTTTGAGTTCGGCAGAAGTTACGCCGTCAGTGTGCTCGCGCAAATACACACACGCGCGTGCTTGGGGCGGTGGGAGCGCGGGCACGCGTTCGCGATACTTGGACGTGGCTTGCCACACGGTGCTCGCGGCATCGGCGGGAACGAGTGAAGGAACTAGTTTTCGCGCGTCATCCAAATTCATGCTCAACCGCACCGCGTTGACGTGACGCGGGCGCGCGGTGGGCGGACGAATGTGGATGTTTTTGCACACGAGTCCGCGCCGCACCAACGCCTCGATGG
>JACQWQ010000173.1 GCA_016209205.1 Chloroflexota bacterium | reverse complement strand
TCACGCCGCGCGCGCGACTGCGCGAACGTTTTCAATTGACGTATCGCCGCGTGATGAAACGCGAACTCGAAGGGGACAATTTGCTCGAGTGGCTGAAACTCGAATTTCCGCCCGCGCGGCTGCGTTGGACGCTGCCGGTCGCGTGCCTGCTGGTCGCACTCGATGCCGTGTTGTTTGGCTTGTGGAATGCGGGGATTTTGCCACCCTTGTGGCTCGGTTCGCTCGCCGCGTACGCCGCATTTTATTTTTGGAATCAAAGCACGCTGGAAACAGTATTGGAAGGGCTGGTGCGCGTGAATGCGGAACTGGATAAATTTCGCGCGCTGCTGCGATTTCTCGAACGCGCGTCGTACGCGAACGCGCCGCAGCTCGCCGCGTTGTGCGCGCCGTTTCACGCCCAAGTCCATCCGCCGTCTCAACAGCTGCGGCGCGTCGGTTGGATCACCGGCGGCGTCGGACTGCGCTCCAATCCGTTTCTCGGTTTGCTGCTGAATTTGATTTTGCCGTGGGATTTTCTCTTGGCGTTTCTCGGCGACCGCCAACGCGCGCGCGTCGCGCACGCGCTGCCGGTGTGGGTCGAAACGATTCACGAACTCGACGCGTTGATCGCGCTGGCGAATTTCGCGGCGCTCCAGCCGACAGCCACTTTGCCCGAGATTTGCAGCACGGCGCAGCCGGTCTTGTACGCGCGGCAATTGGGTCATCCGCTCCTTCCCGCCGCGACGCGCGTCTGCAATGATTTTGAAATCGAAGCGTTAGGGCAAGTGGATTTACTGACCGGCTCGAACATGGCGGGCAAGAGCACATTTTTGAAAACGATCGGCGTGAACTTTAGTCTGGCGTACGCGGGCGCGCCCGTACTGGCATCCAAATTCGTCGCACAGCCGTTTCGCTTGCACACGTGCATCCGCATCACCGATTCGATTGTGGATGGCTTTTCCTTTTTTTACGCCGAAGTGAAATGTCTCAAAGCGTTGTTGCTTGCGCTGCAAAACGACGCGGAACAACCGCTGTTGTACCTGATTGACGAAATTTTTCGCGGCACCAACAATCGCGAGCGGCTCATCGGCAGTCGCGCGTACATTCAAACCCTGCTCGGCGCGCGCGGCGTCGGTCTGATTGCCACGCACGATCTGGAACTCGCGCGCCTTGCCGACGCCAATCCGCAAGCGCGCAATTTCCATTTTCGCGACGATGTACGTGACGGGCGGCTGGTCTTTGATTACCGTTTGCGCACGGGACCTTGCCCGACGACGAACGCGTTAAAAATCATGCAGCTGGAGGGGCTGCCGATTCCGCCTCTGAAAGGGGAGGCGAACAAGGAATGAGCAAAAAATGAGCAGTTTCTAGTCTGGCATTGCCTCTTGCGCCAAGTTACAATGGGACTATCGTGGATAGTCCTTTTTTTATTCATTCACCTAACTCGGCCAAGCCGAAGCCAAACAGGAAACCGCGAATCCACGCGACGTATGTCGTCGCACGAATCCTGCGCGAATGAAAATAAGGACTCGTGTAGATTCGCGGTGGAAAGATCTTTGCTTTTTGTGCAAAGATTTCAGTGGATCGGTACTTACGCACCATTTGTCATTTCGAGATGGTCAGCCCAGGTGTACGCATGACAAATTCAATTGAAGGCACGATGAACCTGATCGAACGTCTAATCACAATCTGGAATGCACATTCGACGCAAGAGGTAGCGGAAATCTATGCAGCGGACTATCAAGGTGTGGATGTGACGGACCATAACCTCGTGCACGGCCAAGCTGGCGCCGCGCAGCAATTGGAACGCTACGTGTGCGCTTTTCCCGATTTGACGTTCACGCTGGAACAAAGCATCGTGCAGTCGGATTCCGCCGCGCTGTATTGGAAAGCGCGCGGCACGCATCTCGGGACGATGCTGCACATTCCTCCAACCGGTCATTCCATCGAACTGCACGGTATGAGTTTGCTCGCCATCCAAGACGGCAAAATCAAACAAGCATATCATTTGTGGGACATGGCGGGTCTGCTGCGTTCCCTCGGACTCTTGCCGGACCTCGAACCCGCCGCCGTTCTCGGCGGACATAACATCCAGACCTGATGCAGTACGGCACAATTTGTCATTGCGAGCGGAGCGTTTCCCTCAATTCCCTCAATACTTCGGGACAAGCCTTCGGGACATGCTTTGCGGAGCGTGCGATGGGCGATGGAATAAATCGCATTCATCGCCGCAATCCCAGCGCGCAACAAACCAAGATTGCTTGCTTCGACCACGACTTGGTCCCGTCGGGTGTGTGTCGCGTTTTTGGGCGAATGAATTCGCTCGCTACAAAGGCGCGAAACCTGCCTTCGCAGGTTGCAAGTTCCAGTGTGCGAAGGCACACTTGGCGTTTTCGTTGCCGCGAATTCTATTCGCCCGATCCTGTCACCCAAAATTGTGACGCACACCCGGTCTCGTCGGTAAGCTTGACGCGCGCGGCGATTGTCGCTATGCTCGCAGTAGCACACCAAGCTCTCAAGGAACAGCCCCATGGATTTTGTCACCCTCGGCGAATTGTTGATGGATATGGTTCCGGCGGAAACGGGACGGCGCTTGACAGAGGTTTCCGCCTTTAGCCCCAAACCGGGCGGCGCTCCGGCGAATGTCGCCGTCGCGGGCGCGCGTCTCGGCGCGCGCACCGCGTTCCTCGGCAAGGTCGGCGAGGATCTTTTTGGACATGCGCTCGCGGAGGTTTTGAAAAAGGAAAAAGTAGACCTACGCGGTTTGCGTTTCGATGCGGACGCGCGCACCACACTCGCGCTCATTGCCCAGCCGACGGCGAACCTGAACGAATACATTTTTTATCGCAACCCCGGCGCAGATCAACGCTTGCGTCCCGACGAACTCGACCGCGATTTGTTGGCGCACACCCGCGCGCTGCACATCGGTTCACTTTCGTTGAGCGACGAACCGAGCCGCAGCGCGACGTTTGAAGCCGTGCGCCTCGCGCGGCAAGCCGGAGCGTTCATTTCCTTTGACGTCAATTTCCGTCCCGCGTTGTGGCGCGCCCAAGCGGACGCCGTCGCTCAAATCGCGGCAATGCTGCCCAATGCCGATTTGCTCAAAGTCAACGAGACCGAATTGGAATTATTGACCAACACGCGCGAGGTCGAAGCAGGCAGCGCGCTGCTGTTGGCGCGTGGCCCGAAACTCGTCGTCGTGACACTCGGCGCGGACGGCAGTTATTTTCGCACTGCGCACGCGAGCGGTTATGCCAAATCGTTCAAGGTGGATGCGATTGACTCGACCGGCTGCGGCGATTCTTTTGTCGGCGCGCTGTTGACGCAGGTCGTCCAGTTCGGACTTGAAAACATCGAGGCGCACATTCAAGACGCGCTCCGTTTCGCCAACGCGGCGGGCGCGATCACATCCACGCGCCGCGGCGCCATTCCCGCGCTGCCGACCGCGCAAGAGGTCAACGAATTTTTGAAAAAATTATTGCCGCACATCGGACTCTTGAGCGCCGATGCTTGAATCCGATTGCACACCGGATGCTTGAACGCGAATTGACGCGAATCCTTGCGCAAAGATCGCGCCACGAATCCACGCGAACCCGTTTTAGGTTTGAGATTCGTAAAGATTCGTGCAGACCTGTCCCGAAGGCATGTCCCGAAGAACTGAGGGAATTGAGGGATTCGCGTTTTCTATCCGCTGACTCAAGAAGCGTATCGGAAGTTTCTGCACAAACAGACGACGAATAACGCTTGTCCCCGAATTTGCATGACACTTGACCATAGCCGATTGCTTTGCCGTTGACTAGACTTGTGTCCACGACTCTTTTTCTCCATCCGCGTATGCCTCAATCCGTTGTGCTGTCGCTGCGACTCGTACGCGCGCTCGTGCTCGCTCGTTGGTTGGTGCCGCTCGCGCTGGGCGGCTCGAGTCTCGTGGTCTTGGCGTACCTCTGCCTTGCCACGCCTGCGCTTGCCGACCATCCCCTTGCGCTGGCAGGTCTGCTCATCCTCGCGCTTGTCGGACCGCTGCTCCTCTTTCTAGTTTTCAATCGGCTGGTTCACGAACTGCGCTCGCTCGCAACGATAGAACGCGCGCGGCTCAAACAACAGCGTCAATTAACCCTGCTCAACACGGTTGGCGCGGCGGTCAATCAATCCCTCGACCTCGATACAGTGCTGCAGCGCGCGTTGGATTCGACGCTGGATGTTTTGAATCTGGAAACGGGTGAGGTGCGGCTGATTGAAAACGGCGCGCTGCGCATTCGGCGCACGCGCGGTCTGTCGGCAGAATTCGTCTCGGATGAAAATACGGTGCCGTTGGGTTATTGCATTTGCGGCAAGGCCGCGCAGCGCGGCGCTTTGATTGCGGTGTCAGATTTGGAGCGCCTGCCCGCGTTTCGCAGCTCGCGGTGCGCGTGCGAGGGTCTGCGCACGATTGTCGCCGTGCCCGTTTCCAACACGCACCAAGTGCTCGGCGTGATTCACGTCGGCAGTCCCACACCGCGTCTGCTCGATGCGGATGAGCGCGCGCTGTTGACCGCGTTGGGCCAACACATCGGCGCGGCGATTGAAAAGGCGCAGCTGCACGCGGAACTCGGCGCGCTCAATCAACAATTGGAAACGCGGGTGAGCGAACGCACGCGCGAATTGACGGCGACGCAGCAAGAATTGGAGCGCAAGGCGAGCGAACTCCAAGCCGTGCTCGCCGCCGAACGTTCGATCGAGGAAAAAACACGCGCGCACATTGCCCACGATTTGCACGACGGCGTGCAGCAATTGATCGTCGGCGCGCTGTTTGAAACGCAAGCGGCGCGCGACGCGTTGACGCGGCAACCCGACCGCGCCGCCGCGCACTTGACGACGACGCAGGATTTATTGCGCAGCATCGAATTGGAGATGCGCCGCACGATTTATCAATTGCGCCCGCTGGCGTTGGACGAACATGGCTTGGTCCCCGCGCTGCGCGAATGCACCGCGCGCTTTGAACGCCTCGCGCACATTCCGTGCGCGATTCACAGCGAGGGCATCCCCGGGCGGCTCAAAGCGGAAATCGAAGTTGCCGTGTTTCGCATCATCCAAGAAGCGTTGAACAATATCGAACAATACGCGCAGGCGACGCGGGTCGAACTGCTGCTGCGTTTCGCGCCGTCACAGCTGTTGGTGCAAATTCAAGACAATGGCATCGGTTTTGACGTCAATGCCGTGCACGCGCAGCCCAAAGCGCATCTGGGTTTGATTGGCATGCAAGAACGCGCGGCGGGGATTGGCGGCGCGCTCGAAATTGCGTCGCGTCCCGGCGGCGGGACGTGTATCCGGCTCGTCGTGCCATTGGAAGGGTAAACCAGCTAATGTCTATTCGCGTTTTGATTGTGGACGACCATGCCATCGTGCGGCAAGGGATTCGCGGTGTTTTGTGCGGTCACGCGGATATTCAGATTGTGGGCGAAGCCGAAAACGCGAGCGCGCTGTTTGTGGAACTTGGCGCGCAACCGGCGGATGTCATTTTGGTAGACATTCGCTTGCCCGGACAAAACGGCATCGAAATCGCGCAGCGGCTCAAGCGTGAACATCCCACCGTCAAGGTCATTATGCTCAGCACGTACGACGACGAAGAATTTCTATTCGGCGCGCTGCGCGCGGGCGCGGACGGGTATCTCCTCAAAAGCGCCTCGCCCGAAGTTTTGGCGGACGCGATTCGCCAAGTGTATCGCGGTGAACGCCTCCTCAGTCCGTCGCTCGTTTCGAAACTGATGCGCGAATTTCAAGAGCTGGCGCTGCAAGCCAGTCGCGCGGAATCGGGTCTGACCGATCAAGAACTCCAGGTGCTGCAAATGATTGCGGCAGGCGAAACGAACAAAGCCATCGGCGAGCGTTTGTATTGGAGCGAAGTCACGGTCAAACGCAAGGTGCAGGACATTCTCGAAAAACTCGGCGTCGCCAATCGCGCGCAAGCGGTCGCCGAAGCCGCGCGGCGCGGGCTGTTATAGTTCTTCAAACCTCACAGGTCTTGAAGACCTGTGAGGTTTGAACTGCCGCAGACCATGAAAAGCACCGCCCCCCTCCAACTCGGACACTACTATCACATCTACAATCGTGGGAATAATCGCGAAGATTTATTTCGCGAAGAACGAAACTATCCCTATTTTCTCAAACTCTATGCGCATCACGTGCTGCCTGTCGCTGACACCTTTGCGTACTGCCTGATGCGTAACCATTTTCACCTCTTGGTTCGAATCAAGGAAAGCGTCTCGCAAACCTCACAGGTCTCGGAGACCTGTGAGGTTTGCGACGGGAAACCGAAAGTACCGAAACCCTCGCAATCCTTTTCCAATCTCTTTAACGCCTATACCAAAGCGATCAACAAGGCATACGGGCGCACCGGGAGTCTGTTCGAGGAACGCTTTGGACGCATCGAGGTCACATCGGAACGCTATTTTGTCAATCTCATCTTTTACATTCATTTCAATCCACAAAAGCACGGCTTTGTTGAGGACTTTCGCGAGTGGCAATGGTCGTCGTATCACGCGCTCTTGACGAACGGGCGAACCCAACTCGAACGTGACGAGGTCTTGGGTTGGTTTGGTAGTGCAGCCAACTTGGCTAGTTTTCACCAAGGCATGGTGGATGAACGCGCGATTGCTCCTTTGATTGACCAAGACCTGGTCTAGAGACCTCACAGGTTTTTAAAACCTGTGAGGTCTCCAAGTGTATCTTTTCGTGATTGGCTTTCGTCTAAAAGATAAGGAGGTGCAAAATGTATCTTGAAAACGGTAGGGACATCGTGCGCGGCATTCTGATCCTCGTCTTTGCCGCCGTTGCTTATTGGGTGGAGCTCACTACAGGGCTGGCGTTGCTGGCGCTCATGGGGCTGCTGATTTTGCAAAGTGCATGGACCGACTGGTGCCCGGCGGACTTGTTCCTGCGCCCGCTGGGCTTGAAAAGAAAACGGGAAAGCAGCGGCGCCGCCAAAAGCCAAGTTTGAATCATCCCGCGCCGCGGAACCAAGCCATTGATCCGCGAATAACGCGAATAACGCGAATTAAAATTAGTGCGATTAGTCGCGCGGAATTCGCGCAATTATTCGTGGATCACATGGTTGGCGAACACGCTAGAGCGAATTCCTAAGCGCAGATTACGGCATTCGCGGATACGTGGCACTGGACGCAGCACACGGAACAAACGTATCAAGACGTGGTGACGCGCGGCGATACGCGCGTGGCGACGCTGCTGAGCGCGCTGCGTCAATCCATCGGCACGAATCAGATGATGGCGTATCTGGTGATGATGGCGGCGCGTTTGGTGGAACTGCATCGCGTGTTGAAACCGACGGGCAGTTTGTATTTGCACTGCGACCCAACGGCAAGCCATTACCTGAAAGTTGTGCTCGACACAATTTTTGATCCCGAGAATTTCAGAAATGAAATCACTTGGAAAAGACGTGTCGGGATGAGCAGTGCTGTTCATGATTCAAATCGTTTTGGCATTTGCACAGACATACTGTTTTTTTATGCCAGAACATCTCAGGCATCATTCAATCCACAATACAACATAGATGATCCTGAATATCAAGAATATATCAAAGAGAGATTCACGATGGTTGACGAGAAAGGTCGGCGCTTTCAACCAACCAGTTTGGTGAATCCTGCCTATCGTCCAAATCTGATTTATGACTACAAGGGTTATAAATCACCCGACAATGGTTGGATGATAACCAAGGAGAAAATGGAGCAGTGGGATAAGGAGGGGCGTCTCTATTTTCCAAAAGACAAGACCGGAAGAATTCGACGGAAGAGTTTTGCTGACGAATTAAAGGGAATGCCAATTCAGAATTTGTGGACTGATATTCCAGAACTCAATTCCCAAGCGCAAGAACGTCTCGGCTATCCGACCCAAAAACCACTCGCCTTGTTAGAGCGCATCATCAACGCGAGCAGCAACGCGGGCGATGTGGTGCTCGACCCATTCTGCGGCTGCGGCACGACGATTGCGGCGGCGCAAAAATTGGGACGTAAATGGATTGGCATTGACGTGACGCATCTTTCCATCGCGTTGATGAAGTATCGCTTGCAAGATATGTTCAACTTGGTCGAGAAAAAAGATTATGACGTGAAAGGCGAGCCGGAAGATTTGCCCTCGGCGCGGCAGTTGGCGCAAGACGACCGCTATCAATTCCAATGGTGGGCATTGTCGCTCGTCCGCGCGCGTCCCCTCGGCGGGGATGTAGGGGCGATCCCTCGTGGTCGCCCTGAACGTGGTCGCCCTGAACGTGGTCGTCCTGAAGGCAAAAAAGGCAGCGACAAAGGGATTGACGGCGTGATTACGTTTCTCGACGACAACACCGGGCAAGTCAAACGCGCGCTCGTCCAAGTGAAAAGCGGCAAAGTCAAAAGCGGCGACCTTCGCGATTTGCGCGGCGTCCTCGAACGCGAAGGCGCGGCGCTCGGTATATTCATCACGCTCGAACCGCCCAGCAAAGACATGCTCGCCGAAGCCGCTAGCGCGGGCGTCTATCATTCGCCGGGCTGGAATCAAGATTACGCGCGCGTGCAAATCCTGACGGTAGCCGATTTACTCAACGGCGCAGAGGTCAAGATGTCGCCCGCCGCGCTGACCTTCAAGCAAGCGCAAAAAGCAAAACCGCGCGAACGCGCGCGGATGCGCGATATGTTTGAGAGGGGCGAAGATTTTGGACAGGATTAACAGGATTCAGGCGATGTAGTCATCGCACTTATCCTGTTAATCCTGTTAATCCTGTCGAACAGTAATGAGCAGAGGCGAGCAAAACTTTGTCAAGCTTCCCCGTTTCGGCGCAAGCTTGTACGACCGCTTGACGCACATCCGCGCGGTCGAAACTCAAGTCAAGGAAATCGCGCAGGATTTGTGCGCCCGCGTGAAACAGGGGCGACTGTTGGATGTCGGTACGGGTCCCGGCAGAGTATTGCTCGAGATTCACAAACGGAATCCGCAGCTGGAACTGTGCGGGCTTGATATTGCCGACGCGATGGTTCAGCTTGCCAAGCAGAATTTGGCGGGGATTGATGTGGACTTGCGTCAAGGGAACATTCGGCGCACCAGCTATGCGGACGATGCGTTTGACCTCGTTACGTGTACCGGCAGTTTTTACCTGTGGGACTATCCGGAGGAATGTCTGGACGAAATCCACCGTATTTTGAAAAAGGATCGCTCCGCCTACCTCTTTGAAACACACCGCGATTACGACGGTGATGAATTTCGTCGAGCCATGCGCGCGAACCTTCGGCAAGAGAATTTGCTGCAGAGGATGCTAACGCCCATTTTTCTGGAAAAGCAACTCGGTATGACGTATCGAACCGCCGAGGTTGCCGAGATCATCAAGCGCACCAAGTTTGCCGATAGTTTCACGCTGGAAGAGATTACGCTGGCAAGCATGCCCGTTTGGCTCAGAATCACATTGACGAAAAAATGATATGAAATCCCCGCGCGAGCGCGCAATCCATCTGTCATTCACAATTTTGCTCGGTGTCTCGATTCCACTCGTCGTGTATGCCGCGCTGCTTTACAACAATGCCGTACGTCCCTTGTGGCGGCTGGGCGGCCAAGTGATCCACGAAGGACACGAAGGGCACCAAGATTCTTCGTGTGCTTTGTGTCCTTCGTGGATCACTCGGTTGGCGGACATGCTGAACGCACGTCGCCAACCTCTGTATGATGACCGACGACGGGAACTATCTCGTCTATCATCCCGATGGGTTGGAACGCGGCAAGCGATACCCCCTCGTCTTTGCGCTTTCCCCCACTGCGGATGCCATGTCCATGTTGAACGCGTGGGCAGGCGTAGCCGAAAAACACAAATGGCTCGTCGCCGCGTCCAAAACCTTTCGAAACGAACAGCGTATGGACACGTCGCTCCAACAGGTCAGTGACGCACTGCGCGCGGTCGAAAAAAAATATCCTGTGAACACGCGGCGCGTAATATTCACCGGCTTGTCCGGCGGCGGCATGGGCTCGCACGGCTTTGCCAAATTCTATCCCGCGCGCGTCACTGCCATTGTTATCAACACCGGCATGATGGCAGAAGGGTCCGCGACCGCAGATTATCCCAACGGCAAACTCGCCGTATTCCTCGCCAGCCCCACCGATTTCCGCTACCGCGAAATGCAGCGCGACCGAACTTTTTTGCAAACGCACAACTGGAAAACGTATTGGCTCGAATTCCCCGGCGGTCACACCCTCGCACCTCCCGAAGTGTATGAACAAGCTGCCGTCTGGCTCGAAGCGAATTGGCGTTGAGCAAGTCGCAAGTTCCAAGTCACAGGTCACAGGTCACAAGTTGCAGATGGCTGATCGCCGATAGCAGATAGCCAATCGCGTATCGCAAATCGCCAATCGCGTATCGCCAATCGCGTATCGCGTCTCGCACTACCACCGATAACCGATCACTACACCCCATCAACGAATGAATTCGTTACTACGCTCTCCCGCTCTCCCGCTCTCCCTCTCTCCCTCTCTCTCTCCCGCTCTCCCTCTCTCCCTCTCTTCCCCACTCAGTCCTCAGCCCTCATCTTGATACGTTCGCGCCTCAAACTGACCCAATCGGACATTGTTTTTGGCATCACAAAAAGTTAGGATAGGTGACATCAAGGATTCTCAGCCCATGCCCGCAGCTGCTGCCACCGACCTCGCCTATCGGGTGCTCAAACTCGAACAACAGCTCGAGTCATACCAGCGTTTGCACGCCGCCGAGCTGGAAGAAATGCGCCGTACATTGGCGGAAATCAAAACACAGGTGCTCGCACTCACCCCCAAACCGTCAAATCCTGAGGAGGAGAAGAGAGATGAATGAATTTCCTGAAGGGTTAGAAAAGCGTCTCGCCGCGCGCGGCGTCAACCGGCGCGATTTTCTCAAATTCTGTTCGTTAATGACGGCGACGCTCGCGCTGCCCATTCGTTATCAACCCAAGGTCGCCGCCGCTTTGGCTGCCGCGACACGCCCGGCGCTCATTTGGCTCGAGTTTCAAGATTGCGCGGGCAACACCGAAGCCCTCTTGCGCGCCAGTCGCCCGCCCATTGAAAAGCTCGTGCTCGACATCCTTTCGGTGGACTATCACGAAACGATCATGGCGCCTGCGGGCAAGCAAGCCGAAAAATCTTTGCTCGACTCGGTTCAAGCGAACAAGGGCAAATACCTCGTCGTCGTCGAAGGATCCATCCCCACCAAAGACAACGGCGTCTATTGCACCGTCGGCGGACGCAGCGCGATGGATATTGCGCGCCAGGTGTGCGGCAGCGCCGCGGCCACCATCAGCGCCGGGGCGTGTTCGTTTTACGGCGGTTGGCCCGCCGCAGCGCCCAATCCCACCGGCGCGGTCGGCGTCAAAGATCTCATGCCCGGCATTCCGCTTCTCAACATGCCCGGCTGTCCCGTCAACGTCGTCAATCTCACCGCTGCCGTCGTACATTTCTTGACGTTCGGCGCACTGCCCGCCACCGATCAGTTCGGGCGTCCGCTGTTTGCGTACGGCACGCGCATTCACGACAACTGCGAACGCCGCGCGCATTTCGACGCGGGCGAATATGTGCAGGAATGGGGCGACGAAGGACATCGCAAAGGATGGTGCCTGTACAAGATGGGCTGCAAGGGTCCCGCCACGTTCCACAACTGCCCCACCGTTCGGTACAACGACGGCGTTAGTTGGCCCGTCGGTGCGGGGCACGGCTGTGTCGGGTGCAGCGAACTCGGTTTTTGGGACACGATGTCGCCGTTCTATCGCCGCCTGCCCGATGTCAAAGGATTTGGCGTCGAAGCGTCCGCCGACCAGATCGGCGTCGCGGTCGTCGCGGGTGTCGCCGCTGCATTCGGCGCGCACGGCGTCATCAGCGCCATTCGCGCGCAGCGCGATCCAATTGCCAAACACAAAGACGGCGCAACACCGGTAAGCACGGAAGATACCCCACAAGCAGGCAAGGGAGCATAAGCCATGGCTAAAATTGCAATTGATCCCATTACGCGCATCGAAGGGCACTTGCGCATCGAAGCTCAAGTTGACGGTAACACGGTCAGCGACGCGTGGAGCACCGGCACCATGTTTCGCGGCATGGAAATTATTTTACGCGGGCGCGATCCGCGCGACGCGTGGGTGTTTACGCAGCGCATCTGCGGCGTCTGCACGACCGTGCACGCGGGCACGTCGGTGCGCGCGGTCGAAAACGCGTTGGGCATCACCATTCCGTACAATGCGAACGTGCTGCGCAACCTGATCGAAAACGCGCAGTTCGTCCAAGATCACGTCATCCATTTTTATCATTTGCACGCGCTCGATTGGGTGGACATTGTCAGCGCGCTCAGCGCCGACCCCGCCGGTACGGCGAAACTGCAACAGTCCATTTCCGATTGGCCGCTCTCCTCCGCGACGTATTTCAAAGGCGTGCAAGACCGCGTCAAAGCATTCGTCGAATCGGGACAACTCGGTCCGTTCGCGAACGGCTACTGGGGCCACCCCGCGTACAAATTACCGCCCGAAGCGAACCTGATGGCCGTCGCTCATTATCTGGAAGCATTGGACTGGCAGCGCAAGATCATTCGCATCCATGCCCTGCTCGGCGCAAAGAATCCGCACTTGCAGACATATCTCGTCGGAGGCATGGCAACACCGATTGACCCCAACAGTCAAAACGCCATCAACGCAGATAAAATCGCGATGCTCAAAACGTGGTTCGCCGAAGCGCGCGGTTTTGTCGAAAAAGTTTATATTCCCGACGTTCTCGCGGTGGCGTCGTTCTACAAAGATTGGGCGGGCATCGGCGCGGGGTTGGGGAATTACCTTTCGTACGGCGAATTCCCGCTCGACGTAAATTATTCGCAGTTCTTTTTGCCGCGCGGCGTGATACTGGCAAAAGACCTTTCCAAAGTTTTGCCGATGGATCACCAAAAAGTCGCCGAGTACGTGACGCATTCGTGGTACGATTACAAAGGCGGCGACCAAAATGCGCTGCACCCGTGGGACGGCGAAACGCAGCCGCATTACACCGGACCGCAGCCGCCGTACGACCAGATGGTGGGCGAAGGCGCAAAATACAGTTGGCTCAAGGCGCCGCGCTATGACAATACGCCGATGGAAGTGGGTCCGCTCTCGCGCATGTTAGTGGCGTACGCGTCGGGCGTGAAACCGGTCAAGGATACGGTAGACTTTGTTTTGAAATCTTTGGGCGTGGGACCCGAAGCATTGTTCTCAACGCTGGGACGCACCGCCGCCCGCGCGGTCGAAGCGCTCGTGCTGATGCAGGCGGCAGAAGGTTGGGTGGACGCCCTCAGCGAAAATATCAAGCGCGGCGACTTGAAAGTGCACAACGGCGAAAAATGGGATCCCGCGACGTGGCCCAAAGAAGCCAAGGGCTTTGGTTTTTTTGAAGCGCCGCGCGGTTCGCTCGGACATTGGGTGTGGATCAAAGACGGCGCGATTCAAAATTATCAATGCGTCGTGCCTTCGACGTGGAACGGTTCGCCGCGCGATGCCCAAGGCCGACGCGGCGCATGGGAAGAAGCCGTTGTCGGTACACCCGTTGCGGACCCTGAACGCCCGCTCGAAATTTTGCGCACCGTGCATTCCTTCGACCCCTGCATGGCGTGTTCGGTACATGTCACCGACACCACCGGACGCGAAATGCTGCGCGTGCGCGTCAAGTAGGAGGCAACTGGTGTTTACCCACATTTGTCATTGCGAACGAGTGACGCAATCTCCCGGGAGACTGCTTCGTGCCTCGCAGTGACATGTGGACAATCACCATAGAGACACCCATGTTACGACGCGAATATATCTGGCAGGTGCCCGTCCGCTTGACGCATTGGGTCAACGTGCTGTCCATCGTCGTCTTGTCCTTTACCGGTTACTATATCGGCAACCCGTACATCACGGTCAGCAACAGCGAATGGTGGGGCGTGTACTTTATGGGCACGGTGCGCTACATCCACTTTTTATTCGCCTTTATCTTTGTGGCGAGTCTCGCGCTGCGCACGTATTGGGCGTTCGCGGGCAACGAGTGGGCGAGCTGGCGCAATCTGTTTCCGTTCCTCAATGTCGAAGGGCGCAAATCGCTAGGCGACGCCATCAAGTATTATGCCTTTCTCCGTCGCGAACCTCCCGAAGTGATCGGGCACAACGCGCTGGCGGGTCTGACGTACATGTTCATCGTGGCGCTGTACTTTGTCCAGGTGTTTACGGGTTTTGCGCTGCTGGGACAATACAATCCGTCGGGCCTCTGGTACAAACTGACCGGCTGGATCTTTGGCTTGGTCAGCAATCAGAACATCCGTGAACTGCACCACATCATCATGTATCTGATCATCGTGTTCGCGCTCCAGCACGTCTATAGCGCGTTCCTGGTGGACAGCGAAGAAGGCAACGGCTTGATGTCGTCCATCTTTAGCGGGTTCAAGTTTCTCAGCAAAGATTTGGCGGACCGGGTGCGCGCGAAACGATGAATATCACTCAATGTGCGACTCGTTTGTCATTTCGAGATGGTCAGCCCGTGTGGGCTATGTGAGCAAGAGGACTGTCATATCGAGCGGGGCGAGATATCTCAGTCCCTTCGATATGACAAGTCCTGTGCAGCGAAGCGAGAAATCTCCGATGGCGCGGATGAGATTTCTCGCAAGGACGGCTCGAAATGACACTAGAGACGCAAAAGTGTTGCACTTTGGGTAACATTCTCGTTTTGGGTCTCGGCAATATCCTGCTGCAAGATGAAGGCGTCGGCGTGCGCGTGGTCGAAATGCTGCAAGCGGAATATGAATTTCCCAGCGATGTCGTGATAGTGGATGGCGGTACGTTGGGCTTGGAACTGCTCGCGTACGTCGAGAACGCCGAACGGGTGGTGATCGTGGATGCAGTGGAAATGAATCGCACGCCCGGCGCGCTGGTGCGCTTGGAGAACAGCGCGATTCCCGCGTTCATCACCCAGAAACTCTCCCCGCATCAAGTCGGCTTACAAGATATGCTCGCGCTCGCGCAGCTGCGCGGACAGATGCCGCGCCAGGTGGTGCTGTGGGGCATTCAAGGCGCGTCCTTTGACGTGAGCTTGGAGCTGTCGCCCGTGATCGCTGCCCAAGTGCCGGTCTTGGCGGAAAACGTTTTGCAAGAGCTGAGCCAGTGGAACGTCGCGGTCGAGCGGATAGTGCAATCGTGTGATAGTGCAATCGTGCGATAGTGCAATCGTGTGATAGTGCGATAGTGCAATCGTGCGATAGTGCAATAGTGCAGTAGCGCGTTTGACGTTTGACGTTTCACGCTTTGCGATTTGCGATTTGCGATTTGCGATACGCGATTTGCCATTTGCCATCGGCTAGAAAACGATGAGACGCCTCGTTTTTTGGCTTGCCCTCCTCGGGATCGCGCTTGCCGCGTGCGCGACGAATAACACGAACTCTCTCCCCACTGACTACGCGTCCCTCGCGCCGCCGCCGGGCATCCTCGATTCGCCCGACGCCATCGCGCAGGGGCGCGTATTATTTTTGCAAGACTGCGCCGCGTGTCACGGCGTGCGCGGCGACGGGCGCGGTAAAATGCGCGCCACCTTTGGACCCCCACCGGCGAATTTCACCGATCCCGTGTTGCGCGTGCAGCGGACGCCGCAGTACCTCTTTTGGCGCATCAGCGAAGGCGGGCGCGTCGAACCTTTTCGCGCACAAGGTTCCATCATGCCCGCGTGGAAATATCAATTGTCGGAAGCGGAACGCTGGCAGTTGGTCGCGTTTCTGCGCACGCTCGCGCCGTAACTCAATCTCTCCCTCGCATTGTCCCGCGCAATCAATGACACGTTTCCCTTGTTCTACATGAACGCGCAAGTTAGACTGGAACGATGCACGAACTCCCCATCACTCAAGCCATTCTCCAAACCGCGCTTGCCGCGTCCGAGCGCAACGGCGGACGCCGCATCACCTCGATTCAACTGGTCATTGGCGAATTGTCTTCTATCGTGGATGATTCGGTGCAATTTTATTTTGACCAATTGAGCCAAGGCACGCTGGCGGAACAGGCGGTGCTGGAATTTCGACTTGAACCGTCCACCGCGTTTTGTTTCGATTGCAGCAGCAGCTTTCCCGTGCGCGCGCCGCTGCCCGCACAGTGTCCCCATTGCGGTGGAACCCGCTTGCGCGTACAAGGCGGGCGCGAATTTTATATCGAGAGCATCGAGGTACAAGATGAAACTGCCGGTAGTTGAAAAAATTTTGAATGCGAACGACCAGATCGCCGCAGACAATCGCGCGACATTCGACGCCGCGAAAATTTTTGTCGCGAACGTGATGGCGTCGCCCGGCGCGGGCAAGACGAGCATGATTTTGGCCACGCTGGAACGTCTGCCGCAAGGCGTGCGTCCCGGCGTAATCGAAGGCGATCTCGCGTCGCGCATTGACGCGGACAAAATCGCCGCGCGCGGTGTCCCTGTCGTGCAAATCAATACCGGCGGCGGTTGTCATCTCGACGCGGTGATGATTCGCAACGCGGCGGGACAGCTCCCATTGCCCGACATTGATTTGTTGTGGATTGAAAACGTGGGCAACCTCGTGTGTCCTGCCGAATTCGCGCTGGGCGAAAATCTTGACGTTGTCGTGGCGAGCGCGCCCGAAGGACACGACAAGCCGTACAAATATCCGGGCATGTTCGCGGCGGCGGATGTGGTACTGCTCAACAAAAGCGATTTGCTTCAGGTGTTCGAGTTCGACGTTGACTATTTTCGGCGCGGCGTCGAAATGGTGAATCCGCACGCGCCGCTCTTGCTGCTTTCGTGCCGCACTGGCGCGGGCATGGAGGAATGGCTGGCGTGGCTGTTGAAACGTCACGGTGATTTTCAAAAAACTTGCGCAATACTAACGAATGGTGCTAGTTCGCGCGGATTGATAACTGTAGCATAGCGCCTCGTGCGCGTCCGACGCCCACAAGGGGCTATACTACGTCGTATAAATCGGATGAAAATCAACTAGCACCATTCGTTACCAATCCCTTTGGCGTCCGAGCGCACGCCATATTTGTCCCGTCAAATTAAGGATAATTCGCACTTGCCTTGACACGGGCGCTTGAATAAGCTGCAGGATGCGAGTTTGTCCTCGCCGCGCCTTCGGTGCCCAAGAGAAATGCTTTGTCGGATCCATGTGACCGGCGTCGTACAAGGCGTCGGCTTTCGCCCGTTTGTCTACCAACTCGCGCTGCGTAACGGTTTGCGCGGCTGGGTAGCCAATACCTCCGCGGGCGTTGACATGGAAATCGAAGGCGACGCCGACGCGCTGGAGGCATTCACTCGCGCATTGGTTCAAGAAAAACCTCCGCTCGCGCGCATTGATTCCCTCGCGACAGAAATGGTTTCGCTCAATGGCGCCGTGCCCTATACCGCGTTTGAAATTCGCGCGAGCGTCGCACAAGACGGCGCGTTTCAGCCCATCGCGCCCGACATGAGCATCTGCGACGACTGTTTGCGCGAATTGTTCGACCCTGCCGACCGCCGCTATCTGTATCCCTTTATCAACTGCACCAACTGCGGTCCGCGTTTCACCATCATTCAAGACATCCCCTACGACCGACCGAAAACGACGATGCGCGCGTTTGAAATGTGCGATGACTGCGCGCGCGAATATCACGACCCGCTGAATCGCCGCTTTCACGCGCAGCCCGTCGCGTGTCCGAAATGTGGACCAAAAGTGTGGTTGGAAATCAGTGATCAGTTATCAGCGATCAGTGATCAGTTATCAGCGATCAGTGACCAGTCATCAGTGATTAGTGATCAGTCATCAGTGATCAGTGACCAGTCATCAGTCTCCAGTCTCCAATCGCTCTTGGCAACGCGGCAGTTACTAAACACCGGGGCGATTGTCGCGGTCAAAGGACTGGGCGGTTTTCATCTGGCGTGCGATGCGACGAATGAGCGCGCGGTGGGTGAGTTGCGCGCGCGCAAGCGGCGCGTGGACAAACCGTTTGCGTTGATGCTGCGCGACATGGCGACGATTGAACGGCATTGCTTTGTGAGCGACGCGGAACGCGAATTGCTGGAATCACGCGAGCGCCCCATTGTCTTGCTCGAACGGCGCCCCGAATCAAATATCGCGCGTGAGGTTGCCCCCGGGCAAAATACGCTCGGCGTCATGCTCCCGTACACCCCACTCCATTATTTGCTGATGGCGGATGGCAGATGGCAGATGGCCGATGGCGGATGGCAGATGGCAGATAGTGAATCGCGGATAGCGGATGGCAGATGGCGGA
The DNA here is from genome assembly GCA_016209205.1 of Chloroflexota bacterium. GTDB lineage: Bacteria > Chloroflexota > Anaerolineae > UBA4142 > SHND01 > SHND01. Next base: position 14,010 of record JACQWQ010000173.1, on the reverse strand, counting down.
TGGCAGATGGTGAATCGCGGATAGCCGATGGTAGATGGCAGATGGCAGATGGCGAATCGCGGATAGCAGATAGCGAATCGCCAATCGCGAATCGCCAATCGCAGATCGCAACGACGGATAACGGTACGCCATCCGCAATGCGCGATACGCGATACGCCATCCGCGATACGCCATCCACGGTACGCCATCCGCAATACGTGATACGCGATACGCCATCCGCGCTCGTGATGACCAGCGGCAACTTGAGCGAAGAACCGATAGCGACCGATAATGCCGAAGCGCGCGAACGATTGGCGACACTCGCCGACGCGTTTTTGATGCACGACCGCGACATTCATATCCGCACCGACGATTCGGTGGTGCGCGTCCTTCCCCCCTCTCCCGTTCTCCCCTCTCCGTCTGGACTCCCCTCTCCTCTTAGGAGAGGGGTCGGGGGTGAGGTCTATCCCCTGCGCCGCTCGCGCGGCTATGCGCCGTTCCCCGTCCATTTGCCGTTCGATGTGCCGCAAATGTGCGCCGTGGGCGGGGAATTGAAAAATACGTTTTGCGTCACGCGCGACCGGTACGCGTTCATGTCGCATCACATCGGCGATTTGGAGAATTTTGAAACGCTCCAATCGTTCGAGCAGGGCATCGCGCACTTTGAAAAATTATTTCGTATCATGCCGCAGCGGCTTGTCTACGACTTGCACCCGAATTACTTGGCGACGCGCTACGCGTTGGCGCGCGCGGAACGCGAGAACCTGCGCGCGGTCGGCGTGCAGCACCATCACGCGCACATTGCCGCGTGCATGGCGGAAAATGGTTTGGACGGGACGCGTCCCGTAATCGGCGTCGCGTTCGACGGCACGGGCTATGGCGACGACGGCGCGATTTGGGGCGGCGAATTCTTGATCGCGGATTATCGCGGCTATCAACGTGCGGCGCACCTCGCGTACGTGCCGCTGCCCGGCGGCGACAAAGCAACGCGCGAACCGTGGCGCATCGCGTTATCGTACTTGCATCGCGCGGGCGTGGAATGGAGCGACGATTTGTCGCCCGTGCGCGCGGCAAACGCCGCAACGCGGCGCATTGTCCAGCATCAAATCGCGCGCGGCATCAACGCGCCGCTGACCTCGAGCATGGGACGTTTGTTCGACGCGGCAGCCGCGCTTGCGGGCGTGCGCCAAACCGTCAACTATGAAGCGCAAGCCGCGATGGAATTGGAAGCGGTGGTGGATGAATTGGAAATTGGAAGTTGGAAGTTGGAAGTTGGAAATTCAAAATTAGAAATTCAAAATTCAAAATTAGAAATTCAAAATCCTGTCCCGAACAAGGATGAGGGATCAGAATTCGAAATTGACGTGTCGCCGTTGATTCGCGCCATCGTCGCGGATGTGCGCGCAAACGTTGCGCCGCCGATCATTGCCGCGCGTTTTCACAACAGCATTGCTCTGCTGACGCGAAATGTTTGTCGTTGGCTGCGCGAAAAATTTGATTTGAACGAGGTCGCCTTGAGCGGCGGCGTGTGGCAAAACATGACGCTGCTGCGAAAAACGCTCGCGCTGCTGCGCGAGGACGGATTCGTCATTTACATTCATCGCCTTGTGCCCACGAATGACGGCGGCATTGCGTTGGGACAAGCGATGGTTGCCGCAGTGCAAAATCTGAAATGAGTCGCGTATCGCGAATCGCGAATCGTCTCTCGTTTCTCGCATCACGTTTCACGTTTCACGCACTATCACACTATCACACTATCGCACTACCGCACTATCGCACTATCGCACTAAACGGAGGTTTCACCATGTGTCTCGGAGTTCCCGGAAAGATCGTCGAGATTTATGCGGCGGGCAGTTTGAAAATGGGCAAGGTGGATTTTGGCGGCGTGACGCGCGAAGCGTGCCTCGCCTATGTGCCCGAAGCAGAGGTCGGCGATTACACCGTCATTCACGTCGGTTTTGCCATCAGCCGCTTGAGCGAGGAGGAAGCGAACGCGTCGCTGGAAATGCTGCGCGAGATCGTCAACCTCGAAGAAGAAATCGAACCGGAAAAATTATTGGGCGGTTCACCGCCGCGTTGAACCCAGACGTTCGCGTTGAGCCCAGACGTTCCACCGGAACGTCTCTACCGTCCAATCTCCAACTATGAAATATATTACCGAATACCGCGATGCCAAACTCGTGAACGGCGTGTTGGACGAAATTCGCCGCATCACGACGCGCCCGTGGGTGTTGATGGAAATTTGCGGCGGGCAAACGCACGCGATTGTGCGACACGGCATTGACCAACTGTTGCCGCGCCAAATCGAACTGGTGCACGGTCCCGGCTGCCCCGTTTGCGTCACGCCGCTCGAATTGATTGACAAGGCGCTCGCGATTGCCGCGCGTCCCAATGTGATTTTCACTTCGTACGGCGACATGCTGCGGGTGCCCGGCAGCGCGCACGATTTATTTTCCATTCGCGCAGGGGGGGGAGACGTGCGCGTGGTCTATTCGCCGCTCGACGCGGTGAAAATCGCGCAGCAGAACCCTGACAAGCAGGTGGTCTTTTTCGCCATCGGTTTCGAGACTACCGCGCCCGCGAATGCCATGAGTGTTGTGCAAGCCAAAGCGTTGGGCGTGAAAAATTTTTCGATTCTCGTGTCGCACGTTTGCGTGCCGCCCGCGATGCACGCGATCCTGAGTTCACCATTGAACCGCGTGCAAGGATTTCTCGCGGCGGGGCATGTGTGCGCGGTGATGGGCTATTGGGAATATCCGCCCATTGCCGACCAATATCGCGTGCCGATTGCGGTGACGGGCTTCGAGCCGCTGGACATTGCGCAAGGCATTTTGACGGCGGTGCAAATGTTGGAAGCGGGACGCATCGGCGTCGAGAACGCGTACCCGCGTGCCGTGACGTTGGAAGGCAACGTGCCCGCGCAAAACGTGATTCGCCAAGTGTTTATGCAAGTAGACCGCAAATGGCGCGGCATCGGCGTGATTCCACAAAGCGGCTGGGCGCTGCGCCCCGAGCTTGCCGAATTCAACGCCGAAACGCGTTTCGACGTGGGCGAAATTCAGACGCAAGAATCGCCGCTGTGCATTGCGGGACAAATTTTGCAGGGCTTGCGAAAACCGCACGACTGTCCCGCGTTCGGAAATCAATGCACGCCCGAACACCCGCTCGGCGCGACGATGGTGTCTAGCGAAGGCGCGTGCGCGGCGTATTACAAATACGGCAGACATACGCTGTTGGAAAATGCACAATGAAAAATGCACAATGCACAATCACGTATCGCAAACGGCGTATCGTGAAGCGTGAAGCGTGAAACGTCAAACGTGAAACGTGAAGCGTGAAGCGTGAAACGTCAAGCGTGAAACGTCAAACGTGAAACGTCAAGCGTGAAACGTCAAGCGTGAAACGTCAAACGTCAATCACTTGCTCACTGTTTACTGCTCACTGATGACTGATGACTGATGACTGATGACTGACTGATCACTGCTGACTGATCACTGCTGACTGATCACTGCTGACTGATCACTGGTAACTGATCACTGCTGACTGATCACTGGTAACTGATCACTGATGACTGATCACTGATCACTGATCACTGATCACTGATCACCGACCATGGATGAACAGATAACTCTCGACGCGCTCGCGTGTCCTCTGCCGTTGACGCACAACGAGCAAATCGTATTGGGACATGGCAGCGGCGGAAAACTTTCGCAGGACCTGATTACGAAATTGTTTTTGCCGTCGTTCGACAATCCGATTCTGCGCGCGGGCGACGACGCGGGCGTGATTGCGCTCGACGCGGCGCGCCTTGCCATCAGCACTGATTCGCACGTCGTCGCGCCATTGTTTTTTCCCGGCGGCGACATTGGCAAACTCGCCGTGTGCGGCACGGTGAACGATTTGGCAATGCTGGGCGCGACGCCGCGTTATCTCACGGCGGGTTTTATTTTGGAAGAGGGACTCGACGTGGGGATTTTGGCGCGCGTGATTGAATCCATGCGCGACGCGGCGCGCGAGGCGAACGTGCAAATCGTCGCGGGCGATACCAAAGTGGTGCAGCGCGGCAAAGCGGACGGTTTGTACATCAACACGGCGGGCGTCGGCGCATTACGCGATGGGATCCACATTCACGGCGCGAACGCGCGACCGGGCGACGTGGTGATTCTGTCGGGCACCATCGGCGATCACGGCATCGCGGTGTTGAGCGCGCGCGGCGATTTAGGATTTGAAGCGCAAGTGGTGAGCGATGTCGCGCCGTTGAATCATCTCGTCGCGGCGATGCTCGACACGCGCGCCAACATTCACGTCATGCGCGACCCAACGCGCGGCGGCGTGGCGACGACGTTGAACGAAATCGCGCAGCAGTCGAACGTCGGCATTGTCTTGCGCGAAGACGCGCTGCCGATTCAACCTGCCGTGGCGGCCGCGTGTGAAATGTTGGGCTTTGACCCGCTGTATATTGCGAACGAAGGAAAATTGCTAGCCATCGTCGCGCGTGAGGATGCGGAAAATGTTTTGCGCGCGATGCGCGCGACGCGTTACGGCGCAGAGGCGGTCCTCATTGGCGAGGTGCGCGCGGGACCGCGCGGGCGCGTCTTGATGAAAACAGCAATCGGCAGCACGCGCGTGGTGGATGTGTTGATGGGCGAATTGCTGCCGCGGATTTGCTGATGCGAATAGGGATAATGCTGATGACAGACCAAGAACTCACTGGCGAATATCTTGAGCGACGCAGCGCCGATCCCGCATACACGTTCCGCGCACATCTGCGGCGGATCGAGAAAAATATCGAAGAATAGTCGCAAAGAACACGACCTTTTGACAGAATGGTCGCCGAAGATATACTTGCCGTAGGTCTGCATTTTCGAGGATGCGAAAATGGTAACCGTATTCCGACTTACAAACCCAATGCCGTTATTCCGCAAGGTGCAGAACCCAAAGACGCGAATTTTGTCAGCGGCGCGATGTGATTGGATGAACCGTACGCCTATTATCGCGCGGCGGACGCACAGCAAGACGTTGCACTCGCCGCGCAAGCTTATGGCGAGTATGTCCAGAGACTGTTGGTCGAGGAACGGCGCAGTCCGATGAGCGGCGGGACCGGGCGTAACGCGCCGCTATTTCTTTTTCTGGGCGAATCATGCCGATGCGACGATAACGGCTGTATAAACCTCCTCCCGACGGAGATACAAGAGGATGACCGTATGGCATCAAAAAAAGACACTTGCACCGCAAAGCCCGCCGCCCCGCTCGCTCCCGACCCCTTCCCACTGCTCTTCCAAAATCATCCCACGCCGATGTGGATTTACGATTTGGATTCGCTGGCTTTTCTCCAGGTCAACGACGCCGCTGTGGAAAAATACGGCTACACGCGCGACGAATTTCTGCGGATGACCCTCGACGAAATCCGCCCGCCGGAAGACGTACCGCGGCTGCTGGCAGACGTGAAGCAAAAACGACCGCCGCTGCAACATTCGGGGCAATGGCGGCATCGCCTCAAAGACGGACGCATTATTGACGTAGAGATCACTTCCTACACCCTCGAGTTCGAGGGGCGTCAAGCTGCGCTCGTCATGGCGCAGGACGTTACCGAACGCAAACGGGCGGAAGAGCAACTGCGCCAATCTTTCCAAAAATATCAGGATCTGGTCAATTCGATTGACGGCATTGTCTGGGAAGCCGACGCAAAAACATTCCAGTTCTCGTTTGTCAGCATGAGAGCAGAGCGGCTGTCCGGTTATCCGGTGGAACAATGGCTCAACGAGCCAGAATTCTGGGCAGAGCACATTCATCCGGATGATCGAGCATGGGCGGTAAAGTTTTGCCTCAAGGCAACCGCCGAAGGCCAGCGCCACGAACTCGATTACCGCATGATCGCCGCCGATGGCAGGATCGTCTGGCTCCGCGACATTGTCAACGTCATCATGGAGAACGGAGAGCCGGCGAAACTGCACGGCGTCATGATTGACATTACCGAGCGCAAGCTGGCGGAAGAGGCGCTGCGCCAAAATGAGAATTTGTTCAGAGAATCGCAGAGGATCGCGGGGTTGGGCAGTTATCTCCTACATATTCCTACCGGGCTGTGGAAAAGTTCGAATGTGCTGGACAAGGTGTTTGGGATAGACGAAACCTACGAGCGCTCTGTGCAGGGATGGGTGGCGCTGGTCCATCCCGACGACCGCGAAAGGATGGTTGACTATTTTACAAACCAAGTTCTCGGCAAGGGACAGAATTTTGACAACGAATACCGCATCGTCCGTCACAACGACCATGCCGAGCGCTGGGTGCATGGATTGGGCAATCTGGATTTCGATGCGCAAGGGCGCGCCGTGAATATGCACGGCACGATTCAAGACGTTACCGCGCGCAAACAAGCCGAAGAAAAAATCGCCGCCTCTGAAGCCGAGCTGCGCGCCTTATTCGCTTCCATGCAGGACATGGTGCTGGTCATTGACCGTGAGGGAATATATCGCAAGATCGCTCCGACTAACCCAAGTCTGCTCTACAAGCCGCCCGAAGAGCTACTCGGCAAGAATCTGCGCGATGTCTTTCCGGCAGAACAAGCAGAGGGCTTTATCGGCGTGATTCACCAGACACTTGAGATGCGCCAAACAGCGCACATTGAATATATACTGCCGATTGGAGAGCGCACGGTTTGGTTTTCTACCTCCATTTCGCCGATGACTCAAGACAGCACGCTGTGGGTGGCACGCGATATTACCGAGCGCAAACTGCACGAACGCGAACTCGAAGCCGAGGCGATGGTCGCTCAGGCATTGGGTGAAACACTCGAACGGCAACCCTTACTGGAACGCCTGCTGGCAGCCGCGCATCATGCCGTCCCCGTGGCTGAAAAAGGCAGCATCCTGTTGATCGAAAGCGATGGGCGCCTGCGCATCCGCGCCTTGCACAGCTATGAGGACCCGCGCCTGCAAAACTTTGCCTTTGCCAGCGACAAGGGCTATTCGGCGCGCGCCGCGCGCGAGCGCAAACCGCTGCTGATTGCCGATGCGCGCGCCGACGCCGCCATCCGTTATGACGGCGAGATCGAAGAAGCTCGCGCCATTCAGAGCGCCATCGCTGCCCCGTTGATGATCGAAGACCGCGCCATCGGCGTCATTACGCTCGATTCGACGGTCCAAGCCGCGTTTCGCGAACACGACTTGCAGTTCTTGACTTCTATCGCCTCCACCGCCGCGCTGGTCATCGAAAATGCACGTCTGTTCGAGGAAGCGCGCCAACGCGTGGCCGAGTTGGAAACGCTGAATCGCATCTCGGTGCAACTGCGCGCCGTCTCCAAACAAGATGAAATGCTCGCCATCGTGCTCGAAGAAACGCTTGCCGCGCTGAACGCTACGGACGGTTCGGTCAGTTTGTTGAACGAAGCCACCGGCAAATTGCACAAGACCACCGCGCTCGGCTGGCTTACCGGATCGAACGAGTCGCCCGTCCAACCCGGCGAAGGCATTCTGGGCGAGGTATTCACAAGTGGTGTCACTGTTATCGCGCAAGATTTTTCCACCGACCCGCGCACCCGCCCCGAAGCGCGCGACGAGTTGCCCTCCGGCTGCGGCGGCATCTGCGCGCCGATCCGCTCTCCCGAGCAGACGTTGGGTGTGCTGCTCGTCGCCGTACCGAGCGAGCGTAAAGTCAGCCGAGACCAAGTCCGCCTGGTCAACACCCTCGCCGAGATGACTGGCAATGCTTTGCACCGCATGCGCCTGCACGAAGAGACACAGCGCCGTCTGGAAAACCTCCAGGCTCTGGACGCGGTAGACCGGGCGATCTCATCCTCTTTTGATCTGCGCCCGATCCTGAACACGGTAATCGGTCATGCGATTGCACAGTTGAACGTGGATGCGGCGGACGTGCTCTTGATGCGTCCGGCCCTGCAAACGCTGCAATATGCCGCCGGGTATGGCTTTCACACGCGCGGCATCGAGCGCAGCAGTGTGCGTCTCGGCGAAGGTCACGCTGGGCGCGCAGTCCTCGAGCGTCGCACAACCCACGTCCCGAACCTGCCCGAATCCGGTTCCAAATACGCGCGTGCCGCTGTCCTTGCCGCCGAAAATTTTGTGGATTATTACGCCGTGCCGCTGATCAGCAAGGGCGAAGTCAAAGGCGTGCTCGAAGTGTTTCACCACTCTCCGCTGCACCCCAAACCAGAGTGGGTGGATTTTCTCGAAACGCTGGCGGGCCAAGCCGCCATTGCGATTGACAACTCACAGCTCTTTGAGAATCTCCAGCGCACCAACCTGGACCTGGCGCTGGCTTACGATGCCACTATCGAAGGATGGTCACGCGCGCTCGATCTGCGGGATAAAGAAACCGAAGGTCATACCTTGCGCGTCACCGAAATGACGATACAGCTGGCCAAAGCCGTGGGCATTAGTGATACCGAGCTCGTTCACATCCGCCGCGGCGCGCTCTTGCACGACATTGGCAAGATGGGCGTGCCGGACAGCATCTTGCTCAAACCGGACAAACTGACCGACGACGAATGGGCTTTGATGCACCGGCATCCACAGTTGGCTTGTGACATGCTTGCGCCGATCCAGTATTTGCGCCCGGCGCTGGACATCCCCTACTGCCATCACGAAAAATGGGATGGCACCGGTTATCCGCGCGGGCTCCGGGGTGAGGAAATTCCCCTCGCGGCGCGTCTCTTTGCCGTCGCGGATGTGTACGACGCGCTCACATCGGACCGACCCTACCGCAAGGCCTGGTCCAAAAGAAAAACGCTCGAGCACATTCGCGCCTTGGCCGGGACGCATTTCGACCCAAAGGTCGTCGAACTATTCTTGCACATCACCCAAGAAGGGACAGAAGAATTTTTGACTCTGGCGTGACCTCCACACAGTCTAGAGCGAATTCCGAGTTGATACCTATGAAAGTACCCAAGTATTGGGCAAAACGCGTACAAAGCGTCGAGCCACCCATCGGGCGAAATTACAAGCTCGTCAGTTGGCAATGGTCCGACGCGAGCCTCCAGGACGCGCAAGCACAAGCCGATGCTCGCCTGGACGAACTGATAGACAAAGCCATGTCGGGCGCACTCCTCGAACAATATAGTTACAGCGAGCGCCCGTTACGCGAAGCAATCACGCAGAGCATCACGAATCAGTCCGGGCGCGAGAACGCGGTAGTGACGCGCAACCGCTACGGCGCGTTGGTCCTGAATACGGCGGATGCGCTGTTTATTGACATGGACTTGCCACAAAGCGCGCCCGCTGCGGCGATGCGCGCGCTGCAACGCAAGCTGGGCGTGCGTACATCCGATCCCGCAGACGCTTCCGTGGAACGCATTGCAGCGTGGAGCAGCCGCCATCCCGAGCTGGGGCTGCGCGTGTATCACACGGCGGCGGGGTTGCGCGGTCTGATTACGAACGAACTGTTTGCGCCCGCGCAAAGCGAAACGCTCGACATCTTGCGCGAGTTGGAAAGCGACCCGTTGTATGTCCGTTTGTGCCGCGCCCAAGATTGTTTCCGCGCGCGCCTGACGCCCAAGCCCTGGCGCTGTGGAATGAAAATGCCGCCGGTACGCTATCCGTTTGACGACATCAAACAAGAAATGCGTTTTCAGGAATGGGAGCGCCGTTACGACCGCGCGATTGCGGCGTACGCGGTGTGCCAATTTGTCAACCATTTTGGACCTACTCAGGTACACCCGGACATTCAACCGATTCTCAATCTGCACGACCGAGTGAGCGGCGTGGATGCTGCGCGCCCGTTAGCGTAAAATTCAGATTGAGAGATAGAGAGCGAGAGAGATGGAGAGATTGAGAGCGGGAGAGATTGAGAGCGGGAGAGCGGGAGAGCGGGAGAGATGGAGAGATTGAGAGCGGGAGAGCGGGAGAGATGGAGAGAATTCACTCCCTCACTCCCTCACTCTATCACTCTATCACTCTATCGCTCCCTCACTCCCTCACTCTATCACTCTATCGCTCCCTCACTCCCTCACTCCCTCTCTCCCTCACTCCATCACAACAATGACCACCCCCTACGACATTCTTTTTCAACCCGTGCGCATCGGTCCCGTCACCGCGCCGAATCGTTTTTACCAAGTGCCGCACTGCAACGGTTTTGGCTATCGCTCGCCGCGCAGTCACGCGCGTATGCGCGAAATCAAAGCCCTGGGCGGCTGGGGCGTGATTTGCACCGAAGAAACCGAAATTCATCACACCAGCGACATTGCCCCGTTCATCGAAGGACGCATTTGGAACGACGGCGATATTCCCGCGTTGGCGTTGATGGTGGATGCGGTGCATCAACACGGCGCGCTCGCGGGCATCGAACTCACGCACAACGGCGCGGATTCGCCGAATCTGTATTCGCGCGCGCTTCCGCTCGGTCCGCGACATACGAGCGTCTCGGGCAGCAGTAGCAGTGGTTATGAACCGATTCACGCGCGCAAGATGGACAAAGCGGACATTCGCAATCTCCGCAAGTGGCATCGCGACGCGGCGCGGCGCGCGAAACGCGCGGGCTTTGACGTGGTGTACGTGTACGCTTCGCACAGCATGAGCATTGCGATGCACTTTATCATGCGCCGTTACAATGACCGCACGGACGAATATGGCGGGAATTTTGAAAATCGCGTGCGCCTCTTGCGCGAACTGATCGAGGATACGAAAGACGCGGTGGGCGATACATGCGCGGTGGCAGTGCGTTTTTCGGTGGACGAATTGCTCGGCGACGACGGCATCACGTTTCAAGGCGAAGGGCATGACGTGATTGCGCGGCTCGCGGAACTGCCCGACTTGTGGGACGTGACGCTCAGCAATTGGAACAACGATTCCGCGACGTCGCGGTTCGAGCAAGAAGGTTTTCAAGAACCGTACGCCGCGTTCGTCAAAAAACTGACGACCAAACCTGTGGTCGGCGTGGGACGCTACACGTCGCCCGACACGATGGTTTCTGCCATCCAACGCGGCGTCTTGGATTTTATCGGCGCGGCGCGTCCCTCGATTGCCGACCCGTACTTGCCGCAAAAAATTCGCCAAGGACGCATCGAGGACATTCGCGAATGTATCGGCTGCAACATTTGCGTTTCGGCGGACACGAAAATTGTGCCGATTCGCTGCACACAAAATCCGACGATGGGCGAAGAATGGCGGCGCGGTTGGCATCCCGAACAGATCGAACCCGCGACAAGCAATGCGGAAATTCTCATCGTCGGCGCGGGCGCGGCGGGATTGGAATGTGCGCGCGCGTTGGGACAGCGCGGATACAAGGTCGCGCTCGCCGACGCGCGTCAAGAATTGGGCGGACGCGTCGCGTTGGAAGCGCGTTTGCCCGGTTTGAACGAATGGCGGCGTGTCATGGACTGGCGCATGACGCAAATCAAAAAAATGGCGAACGTCGCGTTGTATCCCGCGAGCGAAATGAACGCGGACGACATTTTAGAAATCGGTTATCGTCACGTCATCGTCGCGACGGGTTCGCATTGGCGTCGTGACGGCGTGGGGCGCGCATCGTGGCAGCCGATTGCGGGACATGCTGCGCCAAATGTTTTCACGCCCGATGATTTGATGGCAGGCAAAATTCCTTCGGGGCGCGTCGTTTTGTTTGACGACGATCATTATTACATGGGCGGCGTGTTGGCGGAATTGCTCGCGCGGCGCGAGTGCCAAGTCACGCTCGTCACCGCCGCACCACTGATTTCGTATTGGACGACGTTCACGCTCGAACAAGAAAAAGTCGAACGGCGTTTACACAAACTCGGCGTAAAATTCTTGACGCGGCACGCGCTCACTGCGATTGAACCGAACGGGGTGGATGCAGCAACCGTCATTGCGAGGGATGCGATGCAGTCCATCGCCGCAATCTCCTTGCCGATCAATGAGATTGCTTCGCAAGAACGGCTCGCAATGACACAGCCCGCAACGTCACAACAGCCCTGTGTCGTGCGCGTGCGTGAAGCGATTTCACAAAATGAAACCGCGTTGGAATGTGACGCGGTAGTTTTGGTCACCGACCGTTTGCCGAACGACGCGTTGTATCTCGCGCTCCAACCCGCGTTGGCGGAACACAAAATCCAATCGCTGCGCGTGATCGGCGATGCGCAAGCGCCGGGCATCCTCGCCCAAGCCGTGTTCGCCGGACATCTCGCCGCGCGCGAGTTTGACACGCCGCCGGTAGAGGGCACGCCGTTTCGCATCGAGCGGACTGCGTTGGTCTAGGAATTTTGTTTCGGACGCGGTGACACATCATTGCGCATGTTGCTTGTCGAAATGCGGGGCGCGTGATGATGCGTCAGTATGAACGCGGAAAAAGTAAACCAATGGGTGTTGTTCAAGCGCAGTTGGACTGCGCGTCGCCGCCGATTGGGGGCACCTACGCGCATCCCGCGTTGGGTAAACGCGCAGACAACTAAACCGCAAAGCGGAAAGGCATCGAACGCCTTTCCGCTTTTTGTGTGTCTTACTTGACCTTGAATTGCCACGTCGCCGATTTCGTGCACTTGTTTCCACGACATGCCTGCACAAACCACTTGTAGGTTTTACCCCGTTCCAATTTCCGGGTTTGGAATTGCAGGGTGGTGAGCCGTTTCTTTTGCGCCACAATTTTGTTCGTCGCGGCGTTCTTGACCGTGACGTTGTAGGTGGTTGCACAGGTACTGGCATTCCATTGGAGAGTTGCGCGCTTGGTACGGACGGTTCCTTTGTTTTTGGGCGCGGCGAGCGCAGATTTGGCGGGTTTGGTCTTGCAGCTTGTCGTTACTGCAAACGGTGCGTTGGATACATCTTCACTGGTATTGATACCATCGGTCGCAATAACTTTGATCAAATATTGCGTTCCCTCCGGTAATTGTGAAACATCCCAATCAAAGCCGACTGGAGCAGGAATGTTGAAAAAGTAAATTGTCTTGGTCGTCTCATCAGGACCAAAATCGAGTGGGTGAATCATGCTGTCGTTCACCAGCACATGCTGGGCGTCTATATTGGACGATTCGGCAACGTAAAAGGCAGTGCGGGTAAACGAGCCGTCGGAAAGCCGGACTGACACATTGTTTGCCGTGCCGGTCCCCTTTTTGCGAATTACGGCTTTAACCGCAGTTGCTTTGTCTTTGACCAGCGGTTGTCCTTCCAGGACCTGAACCGGAGCGACGCTGTCGACGGATAAATCCAGACAGTTACCGGTAAAGTCCTGCCCCGTCGCATCGGGTGGAATTGTCACTTGACGCGAACTTGGCGAAAAGTCACAGCTTGGCTGGCTCGGCGTAATTGTGTACGTGCCCGATGTCAAGTTGCTGAACGCATAATTACCGTTGCTGTCCGTCGTGGTGGTGTATCCTGCATTGTCATTGATAGTAACGCCAGAAATCGCGATGTTGTTGCTGTCGAACACGCGCCCCGAGATGATGTTGGTAGTGTTGCTCCATACCCGCATTTCAACGATGCCATCATTGTCATCCATACAGGATGCTTGATCGTTAATGCGCAAGTACAAAGGACCGCTCACATCCGCTGTAAATTGACCTCCTCGGCGGATGGCGATAATGGCGCCATTCCCCACTTTTCCCCAGAGTGTGGCAAAGGGCAATGTGTAAACCTTTTTACATTCTGACCAATAACCGATCTGGTTGTCAATCTCTGGCGGATACCCTGCCGGTCCGACATAAGGAAAGTTTACCTGGTCTACAGTCCATGTGCCTCCAACGTAAGAAACGTTGAATTGGTCTCCTTGCTGCAACGTCAGGGGTGTCAGTTGCCAGCCGGACCTGGAGGTGATATTGCAATCATAGGGAACGGATCCATTACAGCTGGTCGGAGCATTTTGCGCGATTGCAGTTTGGAATTCGGGGACAAACAGCGCCAGACAGGCAAACAGCACGAACAAGAGCTTGACGTTTCGGTTCGAGTAGAATTGAATCAACATTGTTATTTCCAGTAGGTGCAAAATTAACCTACAAGAACCTTAAGAACTGAATCTGCGCTAGCCAAGCGTTCTGGATGGAGTAAAATGATTCAACCAACTTCATCCGGAGTACTCTCATGCGCAAAGCCAAGAACAATCGGCGTGTCCCGA
>JACQWQ010000172.1 GCA_016209205.1 Chloroflexota bacterium | reverse complement strand
GCCGATTCCGTGGCGCTAAACCGAAATCCACGTCTATGTAAGGTATTGTTAGAGCGCAGTTGCACTGCGCGTTGGGCTGACGGCAGTCCAACTGCCTTGCAACAAACTGGAGAAGGCATCACGCCGATTCCGTGGCGCTAATGAGCCGCGAATAATTGCGCGAACTCCGCGCGACGAATAACGCGAATTAAAATTAGTGCGATTGGTGTTATTCGTGGATCACGCGGTTGGCGCACACGCTCAACGCGCGTCGCCAACCTTTGGGTGATCCACGAAGGACATGAAGAACACTTGTTGGAACATGAGTTGGACTCTATTCCCGACCGATTTCGGAGTTAAACTCCGATGGCTCAGCGGCGCACGAGTCCAACGCGTGTGCCAACGCGGTGTCGGTTCACGCGACGGGCTGCGTCTTCCGTTTTGTTGGCGCACGTTTTGCCGCGCCGCGCGGTTTGGGGATGCGCGCGGGCGTTGTCTCGGAAGGCAGCGCTTTCGGTTCGCGCGGCGTGCGTTGAGCAGCCAATGCTTGGAGCGCGTGAAATTCATCTACAAACGCGCTCACGATTTCGTCCGGGTCGGGAATCAGATTCGCGTCCGTGTTGATGCCGACAATGACCTCGCCCGCGTAACTGATGATGCTTACGCCGAGCGCGAGATTCGCCGGAGTCGGCACCCAAAACATCAAGCCAGTAATCCGATCCTGCGCGAGATAAAGCGGTTCGCGCGGACCGGGCACATTCGTCATGACTGCTGTGGCTTTCATGCCAAAGATCATGTTGACGACGCGTTCCACCGCCACCGGCGTCGCGCCAAGCGTGCCGAGAATGCCGTACGCGACCAGCGCTTCCGGTGAACGCTTGATGTCGTCCATGCGGTCTTTGAGCACCGCCATGCGCAGCAGCGGGTCCTCCACACCGACGGGCAGCGATAAAAAGACCAGCCCGAAACGATTGCCCAATGAATCGAGATCGAGATCGCCGGGCGCGCGGAGATTGACAGGGACAATCGCGCGCAAATTCATATCGGTCGTATCCATGTCGCGGGCATCGAGATAACGCCGCAGCGCGCCCGCCACCGCGCTGATCAAAGTATCGTTGATCGTGCCTCCCAATGCGCGCGCCACGTATTTCACTTCCGCGAGCGGCAGTGGTTTGGTCCACGCGACGCGTTTCACTACGCCGCATTTGCCTTTGAACGGCGAGGGTGTGTCGGGACCGATGAACAATAATTTCCCCAACGCGAGCGAACTGCTTGCGCCCAACCAAGCCGTGTCGCGCATTTTCTCGCGACTCGTCATTACCGCGCCGACGTATTGGGTTCCCGTGCGCGCGAGCTTGAACGCGCGCTGCACCATGCCGCCGCGTTTGCGCGCGCCGTTCGCGTTGGGTGCGAGGGTCAGCGCCGCTCTGTCATTTTCCACGACGGGGGCATTGTCCGCCATCGAGAGCAGCACCTGCACCAACGCCAAGCCGTCCGCCATCGAATGGTGCAAGCGACAGATCAACGCGCAGCCCCCGGCATAATCCTCGACCAGATGAAATTGCCACAGCGGTTTTGAAAAATCGAGCGGCACGGACATGAAATCGCCGACGAGGTCGTGCAGCGCGGCTTGGTCGTGCGGCGCAGGCAGCGCGATGCGGTGCAAGTGCGCGTCGAGATCGAAATGCGGATCATTTTCCCACTGGGGAATGCCGACGCCGAACAGCGGTTCGCGCACGCGCTGGCGAAAACGCGGCACGCGCAGCAAACGCTCGCGGACGAGTTTTTTCAGTCTGGCAAACTCGAGCGGTTTTTCAAACATGATGACGCCGACAATGACCGCCATGTTGGTCGGCTCGTCCATGTGCAGCCAGGCGGCATCCACCAAAGAAAAATTTTCGCGCATACACGGCTCCTATTTTTCGCAGTTTGATTTTGCCTATTATATCCCCAAGCGCGCAAATTGTGTGATATTATTTTGGTCGTAGGTAGGTCAAAGATTTGCGTGGGGCAGGGCGAATTTTGGAAGCTGCTCTAGCGCGCGTCCTCAAGGCGCATATTTGTATTGCGCGTCGCGTTCAGGTTCACACCTTGAATCACGAGCCACTTGCCTTCTTTCCAACCACTGAAAACCATGCCAAAACCCCGTTCGTCAATCGTCGTCAGCGCGGTCTCTTCTTTTGCGCCGCGGGCGGTCAATGCTTGACGATAGAACGCGACGATTGCGGAGATGGTCAGCGTGGTTTGAAAATTGATTTGTCCTTCGTACGTTCCACCGCTTGCAAAATTCTCCACCTCGTCCGGCAGTGGAAATTGAGTATCGTTGGCGACCGGAGTACGCGGCGCGTGCGTCGAAAAATCAGTCGGCGGTTGAATCGAAAGGTCGCCGCTATTCGAAAAGTGGAATTTGAAACGATAACTCCCTTTTTTCTTCGGGTCTGCTTTGTCATGCCACGCCAAATTCTCGGTGAGCGGGTGCACAAATCCATCCGCGCAGACATAGATTTCAATCGCGCCTTCGTCATCACCGGCGGATCTTGCCCCGCGCCGAGTCCGGCGATGATCTCGGCAAAGGCATTTTGCCCCGCAACATAGACCTCACATCATTGTCCGTCGAATGGCACATTGCTGCGCGCGCGTTCATAACGCGACCAGACGTCGGGATTTACACTCACCGCGTCGAGTACCGAAAGCGGATGGGTATCCAACGTTCCGTGCGGGATGGAATCGAGGACATACCATTCGTTCTCGCTCGCGCCGAGCATTCGAGCAAGACCATGCACGTACCCTTTGCCGTCCACGAAAATATATTCCAGGCCCTTGTTCGGGTCTACGCCGTACACGGATGCGCGCGCTCCTTTGATAATCGTGTGCCGGTTCGGGTGGCTGTATTCGTGCTGTTCGCTGGACGAAAGCGTGCTCGTGCCGGACAGCGATAATTCTTGTTCGAGGCGAAACATAGTCGCCTCCCGAGTTTTGCGAATTGCACTGACGAGAGGGAGCAAATCGGGCGCGATATTGCGCGAATCTATTGTCGGCTGCGGCTGCGTTTCTGTTGGAGAAAGGGCTGGTTCTGTCGCGGTTGGCGTTAGGGTCGGCGTGTTGGTCGGCGGGACAGCCGTAGGCGTCTCGGTTGGTGGAAGGGGCACATTTTGCGCGGTCCATTTAACCGTTCGATCAAACGCGCCGCAACCTTCCAGCGTGCCCGTGAAGCGCAGTGTGCCGCTTGCTTCTTTGGCGGAAGAAAAGACGCCGGTGAGGAGGATCGTTTTTCCGGTGTCAGTGACTCGAGCTGTGAAATTTGCGCCTGCGGTGGCTGCCTGTTCCACGAAGGACACGAAGGGCACCAAGATTCTTCGTGTGCTTTGTGTCCTTCGTGGATCACTCGGTTGGCGGACATGCTGAACGCACGTCGCCAACCTCTGTATGTTCCACGAATCCGCCAGTGCCACCCATATCGGTGCAGCCGCTCACGCGCAAGGTATGGTTGAACAGAATCTCTGTCACGCGATTGTGCGCGACTTGAAACATGATTTCACCATTGAGCAAGCTGTTGGCTTCCGTTCCACCGTCCCAATTTCCGTCGTAGTTGACCGGCGTGCTCGTCGGCGCAATGGTCGGCACTGTCGTGGCGGTTGGCGCGGGTGGATTGGTCGGCAAAGCGTGTGGCGCGGTCGCGGACGCCGCGAGACAAGGGCCTGCATTACACGCTGGCGGTGAGGGGGTGCACCCGGCGATGAGCAATACCGCTGCGATGCAAAAAATGGATACGAACAAAACACGGTTCATTGTGATTTTCCTTTAACGCATTGCCTACCCAAAACAGGTTCGGCATTTCGGGAAAAAGTGTAACCGATGCCCGTGACAAAAGCGCGACAAAAGACAAGACCCATGAAAACCATGGGTCTTGCGGAGTTCAGCTCCGAATCGGTTCAGGGACAGCAGTCCAACTGCTGTCCCAACATAGTCAAACGACTCCAACTGCTGCTCCAACAGAAGGTCGGCCACAGCAGTCCAACTGCTGTGGCAACAAAATTCCAACTGCTGTGGCAACAAAATTTCAACTGCTGTGGCAACAAAATTCCAACTGCTGTGCCAACAAGAGCTTGTCAACAACATCCAGCGACGATTATTTCGTGCTCTTCAGTTCCTCGTATCGAAAACACGAGACAAGATGGTCGTTCAATCACGGAACAACAATCGCAACATCAATTTCAAATTTCGGTCACAGCACGCTTTGAGATTGGACGATTCTATCGCGAACGAAAACGGGGGGCGAATGCTATTTCGCCCCCGAGAGTTCCGTGTAACGAAAACACGAGGTCAAATGGTCTTGAACAACTCCCGTCGCTTGTAAATGCGCATAAATGATCGTCGGTCCGACAAAGCGAAACCCGCGCTGGATCAAGTCCTTGCTGATCCTCTCACTCAACGGAGTTTTGGCGGGGATTTCGCGCAGCGTTTTCCAGCGATTCACAATCGGCTTGCCGTCCACAAAGCGCCAGATGTAGCCGTCAAAACTGCCAAACTCGGCCTGCACCTTGAGGAACGCGCGCGCGTTTTGAATGGTCGCGTTGATTTTCAGGCGATTACGCACGATGCCGGGGTCGTTCAGTAATTTTTCGATTCTGCGCGCGTTATAGCGCGCGATTTTTTTGGCGTCAAAGTTGTCGAACGCCTTGCGATAGTTTTCGCGCTTGCGCAGAATCGTGAGCCAGCTCAAGCCCGCCTGCGCGCCTTCCAACACCAAAAATTCAAACAACGTTTGATCGTCGTGCACGGGCACGCCCCATTCCGCGTCGTGATACTGCACGTACAGCGGATCGGAATTACCCCACTCGCAGCGGGTGATGGTTTGGGATAGTTGCATGGTAGTCGTACCAAGACCTGACAGGTTTGTGCGATGCATCCGATGAACGGCATCGGCGCATCGCGAGAAACCTGTCAGGTCTGGATGCTTAGCTGGGGAACCACCCCGCGAGTGTTTTGGAGCAGCGAAAGGTTTGGGTTCTGGGCGGGCGGGTGTTGGGGTCCACCGTCCAGATGACATCTTTGTCGGCGGGCGAACAATTGCCCCAAATCGTGATCTGCGGTTCCATTTGAATCGAGCCGAGATTCGGCGAATTCCACGCGCCGTTTTGCACAAAGCAATTCGACTGGTGAATGTTTTTCTGAATGCACGGCGTGTAATCGCCAAAGGGTGTCGTCACCGTCGAAGCAGACGACGGCGGAAGCGGATGCTGCAAATTCGGCGGCGCGGGTGGGTTCGGTCCCGGCTTCAGATAACTCCAGTTGAGATAGAGATACGACGTGCCGCCAAATTGGCGATAGTAGACCTGAAGGTTGTGCACGCCGGCGCTCAAGCCATATTGACGCAGCTGGCGTTTGCCGACTTGATTTTGCCCGCGCGTGTCAATGACGATGGCATTGTCAACGGTCAGCAAAACTTCATCGTCCGCGAGCGCGTCGAATTGATATTGTCCGCCGTTGAAATACGCAGAGGTGTTTGCGGTCAATGCCCAATTCGTGCCCGGCACATTGGGCGCGGGCGATGCGCCGTTCCAATTGAAATTGAGCGTGGGCGCGGTATTTGTAAAGACCGGATTACCCGCCCAGTTGGGATTGTTGTAATAAAACACATTCCACGTATTGCCGCTTTGCGCCGTGGCGATACCGTTCGATAGTGACAGCGCCAAGCCCGCGGCGATGCAAAGGGCGTACAGAATTCGTTTCATCGTGATTCGCTCCTACAAGACCTGACAGGTTTCTAACACAATCGCGGTACATAAACCGTTTGCATAGTACAGCGCGCCCGCGACAGGTGAAACGTACGTCTCGAAAACCTGTCAGGTCTGGCACTATTTGGACGGCGGCAAAACCGGCGGCGTCGCGTTCGGATCGGTGGTGACGATAATCGCGCCCTCCACCGGCGCGTCCTTATTCAAGCGCCCGACGAAAACGGCATAGCGCCCCTGTTTCGGTTTGACGACTTGAACGCGCGGGTTCGTGTTGCTCGCTTCCGCGCTGTCGTCGTTGCACGCGACGCCGCCGTCCGGTCCCGCGACGAGCAGCGCGGCGTCTTGTTTCCCCTCGAACAAAATCGTCATTTGATCTACCGCCGTCGAAACGTCAAACACATAATCCGGTGTGTCCGCGATATACCCGTTGCACTGTACGCCGCTCAATTCAATATCGAACGCGGCGATCTCGCCCGCGCTTTTGACCACTTGCTTTAACGGCGTCGCGCCTACCGGTCCCCCGACCGCGCCTTTGTAACGCGCGATGGCTTCGGTCACAATTTTCGCCGGCAGCGTGCGCGTCGCGCCGGGGTGGGCGGGAGGCAGCGGCGGGCGTTTCACCAGCGCGCCCAATTCAAACATGTTGAGATTGACATCGGGACGCGCGGTCAAGACAAGAATCGTCGGCAAGAGCTGTTTGGGCGCGGCGCTGCCGACCCAGATATTGTATTTGCCCGGCGGCGGATTGGCGATTTCGATCTGCGAATCGAGTACTAACAGATGGTGATCGTCGCCGCACAAAAATTCTCCATCGGGCGTTTGAACGACCAATGTCGGTTGAACACAATTTTGATGGGCTTGTTATACGTTTTCGCGCCCTCGCCCGTGAGCGTCAGTGTCAGCGTTCCGCCGCCCGCTTGCCACATTCCGACCTGCGTCACGGGCGGGTCATCGCCGATGGGGTCTGTCACCAGTTCGGCTTTGCCGTCCACTTGAAGCGTGAGTGTGATTAAACGCAGCGGTCCCGACGCGGGCACCCAGAGCGTGACATACACCTGGTCTTGGGCCACGGGCGCGGGTGTGGCGGCGGGCGGTGTGCTGGTCTGCTGCGCGTTGGGTTGCGCGAACGCGGGCGCGTTGTTCATTGCAATCACGACGACGAGCAGCACGCTCAGCATCAAAATGAACGGTAGGATGTTTCGAATTCGTTTCATATTCTTCTCCGTCTACTTGCAGACATTCGCGTAATTCCCCCTGATCCATACCAATCTTCACGAATCCAATAGAACCTAAAACATTTCGCGTAGAACCTAGTCCCGAAGGCTTGTCCCGAAGTATTGAGGGAATTGAGGGATTCGGCTGGATTCGCGTAGAACCTGTCCCGAAGAATTGAGGGATTCGCGTTGGAAAAGCTTCTGTGGTTACACATACCAAAAGGTATGACCATCTCGCAATGACAGTCCCAATCTGTGATGTACTGTGACAGGTTCCTGCGTTTTACCCATCGCGTGCGCGGTGTACCTCGCGAAGGGTGTGGGTGACGCGCCCGCGTTCAAGACCTGACAGGTTTCTACATCGTACGTTTTACCCATCGCGTGCGCGGCGTACCTCGCAAAGGGTGTGGGTGACGCGCCCGCGATAAAAACCTGTCAGGTCTTTTGCTCGAGGCGCCGCGTTTGACCCATCCCCTGCGTCGTTTTGTAACCCGTTCCGCAGTAAAACGCAAAATCGGCGAGCAGGTGCAGAACGCGGCACAGGGCGATTTCACCTGAAAAGATGGTGAAAGTGCCCGTGCCCACCCAACCCGTCTCGCGATATTCGGCGAAATCCGCGCGTTCGGTATTCAACGCGTAACGCGTGAGCGCGACGTTTTGCGCGACCTGCGCGATGAGGTCGTCTTCAAAACGCGGCGCGCTGTGAGCATTCCACGCGGCAAGATACCCTGCCCAAAGCGCTTCGGGATTGGGGACGAGGATGTTGCGGTGAATGTGGCGATACGCGGTGGGGCTGGCAAATTGAAGCGTGATGCGTTTTTCCACGCGGGGCGTCTCGTCAAACCATTTGCGGACGAGGGCGCGGGCATCGCTCGCGCCTGCCCAAGGATGTTGCTGCTGCTCCGTAAGCGGCGCGCCGACCTGGAATTGCGCCGCGCCGAGACGCACCTGGGGCAGCAAATGCGGGAGCACTTGATGGGACAAAAGCGCGCTCAGACGCGGCTCGAAAGAGGTGATGCGCCATTCATAGGTCTGTCCGGCTCGAATCATGCCTGCGCCGCGTTTGACCGGGGTGAGACCGGAGACGGTAAACGGTTTATCGCCGCGCGGTTCGTGCAGCGCCGCGGCGAGCAGGGGGTCTGCATTCTGCACGAGATTCAAAAACAGCGCGTGCGCTTCGCGCCCGAAAAAATGGTTGGCTTCCGGCGCGGGCGTGTTCAGCGCCGTGAGGGGAAGGATGACAGAGAGGAACATGACAAAAACTCTGTTAGAGCTTGAGATTCTGATACTCCGATGGCAAAGGTAAAACTCAATCCCATTGGATAGTCGTAGCAATCTCTGTTAGAGCTTGATGGTCTTTGAAACACCCAAGCGTTCCGCGTATCTTTCCTTCCAGATCCGTTGCAATCTCTGTTAGAGCTTGATGGTCTTTGAAACCTAGCGGTCTTTGCTGCGGTCGCAGTGCTTTGTCTTGTTGCAATCTCTGTTAGAGCTTGATGGTCTTTGAAACTCGAGCGCTCCGGTGCCACGCCTGCTCCGCAAGGAGTAGTTGCAATCTCTGTTAGAGCTTGATGGTCTTTGAAACGCCGCAACCACCCACTCGGGCGCTGCCGTGATTAAGGTTGCAATCTCTGTTAGAGCTTGATGGTCTTTGAAACCTGCAAGTGGAACTGGCAGGCGTATGGCGTAGGTACGTTGCAATCTCTGTTAGA
>JACQWQ010000028.1 GCA_016209205.1 Chloroflexota bacterium | reverse complement strand
CACGACGGAAAACAAACTGCGCCACGGCAGAATACGCACCGGATGGAGCAGCCAACTCCAACGCATCGCGCGCACCCCGAACGTCGCCAGAATCACTAGCGCCGCGAGCGCGATAAAAACATAATTCGCCGAACGCAGGGCCTGACTGACCTGTGCCCAATCCAACCCGCGAAAGGTGAAATAGAGCAGCACCAGCGAAATGACGAGACCGATGAAGAGACGAATTTTACTCATGGATGAAAAGACGGGGAACCAGGTAGAGAGGTAACTTTATACTTGTTTACTTGTCTACCTGTGTACTCGCTTACTTGTTTACCTATGCACCTGTCTACACGTTTACAGCGCACCTGATTCTATGCTCGTTCGTCGGATTCACAAATCGCGCCGTCGTGTCATAGCGCCGCTATTCTTTGCGCACATAAATCCAAAGCAAAGAATTTTTGCCCGGAAATAACTCGTAACTGTTTGTCCGCGTATAGTGCGTCTCGACCCAGCGCAAAAATTCTTGGGACCATTCCGACTCTTGAAAGTGTGAAAAGGTAATGAGACGCGGCGGCGCGTCCTCCAACTGTCGGATGACGGTTCCAATGCCGCCCGGAATTTGCTGCAAGATGCCGGTGCCGGTTTTGGGTCCAAAGAAAATCAGCTTGGTCGGATTTTGTTTTTTCAAAAACACGAGCACGAGCGCATCGCCCAATTGCTGCACTTGATCGTCTGGCGCGAGCCGCGCGCCGATTTTTTGCACTTCTGTCAGCTGATCGTCCAAGCGAATGCTTTGCGACGGTGGGACAGCCCAGACCGGTCCGCTCGTCGCTAGAAAATAAAGCACAACACTCAAATATGCTGCGCCGACGCGCGCCGTCGCATTGGCGGGCAAACGCGATGCGAGCCATTTCAATAGCAGCATTGTCCATATACCGATGCCCAGCGCGAGAACCGGCGCCAAGGGCATCAAATCATTACAGACTTGAAAATCTACCAACGTAAAGCCGACGAACAACAGCGTATACAAAAACACGGGCAGCACGCGTCGGGACAAGAACGCGCGCGGCTCGGCTTTAAGCACAGCCAGCGCCGCGATTGCCACAACCCCGCCAAGTCCTGCCCCCGCCACGATGTTGTTATCAAAACAGCCGGGGGCGCGCAGGCGCAGCCCCAATCGTGCCATATTGTCGAGCAAACGCGCGGTCAGCGGCAGCTGCGCGTCCGAATTACGCAAATACGCCAGATTCGCCCCGAACGTATCTTGGAGCGCGGCGGACAACGCTTGTTGCGCGAGCAGATAGACGACGAGCAATAAAATCGGCAGCGTGACGCCACCTATCGCGCGTGCCAACGCGGGCAAACGTTTTCCATCGGCGTCCAAGAGCGGCATGAGCCACACAATGCCAAGCAAGATCGCCGCGGGCTGCCACGTCAAAAAAGCGAGCGCCGCCATAACGCCCGCCCAAAACCAGTTGGCGCGCGCGACAAAATACAAGGTGTAAATCGCAGTGACCATCACCAAGGTCTTGGGCTGCGGACCCAAAACCGCGTTCGAGCCGATGAGTGAGAAACTGATCAACGTCAGCGCGGACAGGACGCCTGCCCAACGCGAAGCGAACAGCGCGCGTGCCCACAAATACATTCCCCCCGCACCCAAGCCCATCAACACCCAAAACCCAAAGCGCACTGCCAGCACGTCCCAAACGCCGAACAGATTGCCGACGAGAATCATGCCCGCTCCGGCGATGCCGGTCAGCGGCGTTTTCACCAAACCCACCATCACGTACGGCGGCAGCCCGCGTGCGATCAACTGCGCGGAATACATTTGCAGAGACATGTCGTGCAAGAGCGGGGCGTGGAGCAAATCGTATTGGGCAAAGACCAGCAGGGCGACGAGCGCACACAACGCAAACAACACCGATTCGGTCCATGGTGTACGCGTTGCGCGGGCTGCTTTGTACGTCAGCGTCGAAAACACTGCTATGTCATCCTAACTCGGACAAGCCGAAACCAAATTGGAAACCGCGAATCCTTCAATGCTTCAGGACAGGTCTACACCAATCTACGCGAATCTCTATTTTCATTCGCGCAGAACTTGTGGCGATGTGCGATGTATTCCCATCGCCTTCATCGCACGAAGCACTGAGAGATTCGCGCAGATTCGCGGTGGGAAAATCTTTGCTTTTGTCCAAACATTTCATCGGATAGGCAGCCAAGCTGCGCCCAATAAAAATAATAGGCACAGCGTCAATGCGAGCCGCCGCCGATCGGCAATGCGTCTGGTTTGGAGAAATGCTCGTGCTCCGCCGACGCTTGCCGCGATCCCGTACGCCGTCAAAGGAAAAAGCGGCGCGGCGAGTCCCAGCCGAAAACGCGCAATATAGTGGATGGCAAAAAAGGCAAGCAGCGACGCCAAAACGAACAAGCCGAACAGGAGTTTGACCCGCGCGTCGCGATAGTAAACGAAACCAATCACGGTAAAGATGATCCACAACGCGCCAGCCGCGTCCAAGTAAGGAGAGAGGCGTTTTTGCGCGGCGCGCGTAATAAAACCGAGACGCCACGCGGCATTCAACGCCACTGAATCCACGTCGCGCCACGACTGCGCGGTATTGTATGTTTTCGCCAAGAGCCATTGGAGCGGCTGGCGCAAAATTAACGCCATCCCTTCGCGATAGCCGCGCCCGTTGCTGGCAGCGCCGTTCGGTTCTTGACGCAATACTGTCATCATCGCTTTGTTACGCAGAGGCGCGCGCAACAGGCGCGCGTTGTATTTCCAAAAATCGCGCCCTCCTTGCCACGAAATCAGTTCTAATCCGTTCCCCTGCACAACATTGCGCAGCGTCCACGGCGCGAGCAGCGACGCGACGCCGATGCCAAACACCAAGATCAGCTGCACGCGCGCGCGGCGTTTCAAATCTAACGCGAGCCACAACCACAGCGGAATGCACAAGAGTACGAATGCCAGCAGCACTTCGCGCGTCAACAGCGCGCTGCCAAAGCACACACCGCTTGCCAAAAACCACCGCCAATCCGTTCGGGTGCGATAACCGCGCAGCAGCAAAACCAAGCCCAAGGTCGTTAGAAAAACAAAAAGTGTTTCGGACCACAAGAGCTGGCTGTAGAAGATATAGTCAGGATAGAACGCCGCGAGACCAGCGGCAAGCAGGGCAATCCACCTCACCCCCAGCCCCTCTCCCACTGGGCGAGGGGAGATAGACCTCACCCCCGACCCCTCTCCCACTGGGCGAGGGGAGATGGACCTCACCCCCGACCCCTCTCCCACTGGGCGAGGGGAGTTTTGTGTTCTTGGGTGATGTCCCAAGAGCAGGCGCGTGAGGGCAAAAACGGCTGCCACCGTCGCCACGCTCAACAAACTTTGGGAGACGCGAATCACGGCGAGTGCAGCGTCACCGCTCCATTGCAGGTTCGCGGCGAGAAAGAGGATGTACCCCGGCGCGCGTTCGTCGTATTTCCATTTGGCAAAACCGCGTTCCAAAAGCACACGGCTCTCTCGCAAAAACGCGCCTTGATCAAATTTCGGGGGAATGTCGGGAAAGGGGATAAACCACATTAGCCGCACGAAAAATGCAACCAAAAGCAATGCGACCAACGACCAACGCAGCGCGCCCATCAAATTCTTGATAAAGGTGACGGGTGACGAGTGACGGGTGACGAGGCGCCTGTCCTCGTCACCCGTCACTCGTCACTTGCCTTATGACACGTACCCCAAATCCGCCAGCCGTTGAATGACTTGTTCTTCTTCGTCGTCCGAATACGTGCCGCCGAAATCGGTGCGCACGGCATTCGCGGTGTCGTAATTCAACGCGGTTTGATTCACAAATTCGGATGTGAACGCTTCGGTCAAGACGCGTCCGTCCATATCGGGCGGAATCGGCAGACCGAGCGCATACAAAATCGTCGGCGCGAGATCCACGAGCGACGCGTTTTGAATTTGCGCGCCGACCTGCACGTGCGGACCGATCAGCGCGCCGATGCCTTCGAGGCGGTGATGCCCTGTGTGACCGAGCGTGGGACCGACCAGTTTGTTGGACGCGAATTCCGATTCGCCGAACGCGACATATTTGAAATCGGCGGGGAGCAAAAGCAAATCGGGCGTATTGTCCAACAGATCGCCGTGATAAATTTCTTCGCGGTTCAAGACGCGCGCGATGAGTTGCTCGCCCGTCGCGGGATGTTTCAATTTTAACAATTCGGCGCGAATTTCGTCGCGCAGTTTTTCATAGTCCGCGCCCGGCGCGACGATGCCGCTGGGTTGGCGCCCTTTGAGGTTGATGTAAATTTGCCCGATGTGTCCCAACGCGAACGCGCGCGTCTTGGTCCAATCCACATCGTCGAACGACAAAAAGAAACGACGCAACATGCCATACGCGCGCCCGCGATTGACTTTGCGGCGCAGGTCGAGTTTCAATGCTTTGAGTGTAAGGTGCACGTTTTGCGGGGTTAAACCCGCACGAAACAGCGCGCGTTTGATGGCGCTCATGCCGCCGCTTTTCAACACCAGATAGCCCTGGTCGAGCAAAAAGTTGTTGACGTGCATGAACCCCTTCATCGGACCGAAACCATGATCGGACATCAACACGATGGTCGTTTCGTCATCCGCGCTTTTCACCATTTCGCCGACGCCGTTATCCACTTCGGTGAAAATGTCCACCACTTTATCGCGCAGCGCGCGGTCCTGTTCGTTCAGATTTTTCGGGTCGGCTTCGATCAAATACCAGAATTGGTGTTGCAAAATATCCACGATGCCAAAGACGTACATGAAAAAGCTGTACGGTTCCTTTTTCAAAAGGTACAACGCATAATCGGCGGAACCCTTTACATCTTGCCGCACTTTATCGAGATACGTCAGCGGTTCGCTCGGATTCTCGCCTTCACCCGGCGTAATGACGAACGGACCCACCTTGTCCAACAATTCTTGTTTGAGTTCGGGCGGATACGTGTACTGGACGTTCGCGTTCGGCGTCATCATGTCCGTGACCATCACGCCGTTGACTGGCTCGGGCGGATACGTCATCGGCACGCTGACCACGCCGACACGCAGATCGCGGTCGCTCAACAAATTCCACAGCGTCGCGGCTTCGCGCGTGGTCGAATTGGCAATCGTGACGCGATAGCCGTGTTCGGGAAAATAAATAAAGTCCACGAGTCCGTGCTTGCCGGGATTTTTTCCGGTCGAGAAACACGTCCACGCCGCAGCGGTCACAGGCGGAATCGAAGACATCAGCACGCCCTGCGCGCTGCGATCCAACAATTTTTTCAGATGGGGCATTTCACCGTCGCGCAGCAAGGGATTCAACACATCCCACGTCGCGCCGTCAAGCCCGATTACGAGTACTCGTCGGTTCATAAATTTATCTTTTCGTCATACCTGCTATTGCTGCACCGTGTATTGAACACGCGTGCGTCCGAAACTATCTTTGACTTGCAGGAGCACGCGGTCCGGGTTGGTCAACACGGTTATCACGCCGTACCCGTTGCACGGCACACCACTATTATCTCCATACGAACCTTCGCTCCATTTGCCGACTGTGCCAGATGTACTAAGACAGCCGGGTCCGTTAGCTCCGTTATTCACCATTTCAGGAAAGGTCGAGTGAGTGCCGTTGTCAATTCCACCCGCGTGCAAGTCGCCTGAAATCAAGATTACACCACGGATGTGGTTATCCTTGATAAAACGAATCAATTTTTCGCGCTCGTATCCGAAACTACGCCACGCGTCCAGTCCCTTAGTCGTTGTGTTAAAGATGACAGGCGTGAGAATAAATCTCCAGGCGGCTGTGGATTTTCGCAATCCTTCGGTCAGCCAGATCCATTGCCCTTGCGCACCCAAATTGTCGCCGTCAAGCATAGACTTGTCTGGACCATCCGGCGTTTTGTTTGGATCGCGCTGGCTGCGCGAGTCAAGCATAAAGAAATCTGCCTGAGCGTACGAAAATTTTTGCCAATCTCCATATTCTGTAACTGGATAGAGCGGATAATACTCTTTCAAGACCTGAAATGACATTGGCTTGAGCGGATAAGTCTTGTCGCCATTGTTCATTCCATAATCATGGTCATCCCATATATGCGCAATCGGGTAATGCCGCAAAATCAGGTTCACAAAATCGCTGATACTGGGGCTGGTTGCCGGATCATAGAGTTTTCTGTATATGGCACGCTTGTCCTCCAACGTTTGAGGATTGCCATGCGGAAAATCGCCGCCGAGAATCACAAAGTCCGGATGTGCGGCATCGGCATTGGCAAAACTTTTGGCTTCGAGATTCGGTATAAGCGATGAATCGGTAAGGTGCACAAATGTGAACTCTTGCGAGCTGCCTTCAGGCGGAAAGGTTTTAAATTGCGCCAAAGGTTGAGCCGATTGCGGCACGTTGTCCACCAATACATTTAAATAGTAAACGGTTGACGATTTCAAATCGGTCAACGGTATCTGTGCAGTCCAATCGGCTTCAGGCGTCGTTGTCTGCGGCGCGCTCAAGAGGGCAAACTCCAACTTGGGGTCTGTCCAATACATGATTTGGACTTGCGCCGCGCGATCCGTGCGCACAAAAACGCGCGCCGCGTTTGGTGTCACTGCGCCGATGACGGGACCGTGTGTAAGGTGCGCTGGCTCTGCTGCCAGTGCAGAAACAGACGTGATCGCAGCGGGTGTGGCTGACGCGCAACCACCCAGCAGGCAGAACAACAAAACAAGACCTATCACGCGCCAATACAGTATGGTCATAGACTCACCTTTCGGTCATTTGGCGACCGTGTTTGCGAATTATCGCAGTCGTATGTATCTTGTCCCTCAACCTGATTAACGGAGCGAACAAGTGGCGCAACCCAGAATCACTTCGGAACGTATCGATGAGTTGCCTTTGCTCATCGCTTGGCTCAAGCGCATGCAAGTTGACGTGATCATTGACCGTGTGTTGGGAACACCGCATGGCAACTGGGAAGGCTTGAGTTATGGCGAAGTGGCCTTGGTCTTTGTCGCCTACGTGCTGATGTGTTGCACCCATTTCCTGAACCCGATGCAAGAATGGGCAGGCAAACATCTCGAAAGTCTGAGCCAGGCTCTGGGCAAACCCGTGCGGGCAGCCGATTTTACGGATGACCGCTTGGCGCTGTTGTTGAGTCGGTTGGGGGATGAGCAGACTCATCCTGAAACGCAGATTGAACTCGCACTGGGACAACACCTCCTGTACGCCTACGCCTTGCCCACCGAGACGACGCGGATTGATATGACCACCGTGTCGGTGCATCATCGCCCCAAGACCGCAGGCGGGTTGATGCAGTTTGGGTATAGCAAAGACCATCGCCCGGACTTGCGCCAGTTCAAGCAGGTGTTGGGGACGCTCGACCCCGTTGGGATTCCCTTGGCGACGGCGGTGGTGTCGGGCGAACAAGCGGACGATCCGCAGTATCTCCCCATGTGGGAACGTTTCGTGGCGGTGCTGGGGCGCACGGACTTTCTGACGGTGGGCGATTGCAAGTTGGCGAGTCTGGCCAATCGGGCGCAAATTCACTCTGGCGGTGGTTTTTATCTGACCCCCTTGCCGCTCACGGGCGACACGCCGACCGAGTTGAACACGTGGGTGCTCAACCCGCCTAGTGTGCCACGCCCCATTCGTTTGCCCAAACAAGCCCCTGGGGAAGCCCCCGTTGGGAAAGGCTTTGAAGTTCCAGTGGAATGTGCGTGGCAAAACCCGGATACGTCGGCCCGCGTGACGTGGTGCGAGCGGCGGTTGGTCGTCCAAAGTGTGTCCCATGCCAAACGCCAGCAGGCGGGGCTGCACGCGCGCCTGACCAAAGCCGAAAGCGCCTTGCGTGCCTTGAAGCCGAGCAGCACCCAAGTGGATTTGGAAAAACGGGTTCAAGCCCTTTTGATGCGCCATGCTGTCACGGACTATCTGGAAATCAGTTACCTTGAACACATCGAGCGAAAAAAACGTTATATCGGGAGTGGACGCCCCGGTCCCAACCGACCCAGCCAGGTGATCGAGACCCACACGTGGAAAGTCAAAAGCAAACGGCGCCAGGCGGCTCTCCGACAGTTCAAACGCTTGGCGGGCTGGCGCATCTATGTCACGAACACGCCCGCGCCGCACCTGAGTTTGGCAGACGCCGTCAATTGTTATCGGCAAGAATGGCAACCGGAACATGGGTTTCACCGTTTGAAAAGCGGGCTCTTGGCGCTCACGCCGTTGTTTTTGAAAGACGAGCACCGCATTCGTGGCTTGTTGTTGTTGCTCGGGATTGCGTTGCGTGCCTTGACGCTGATAGAGTTTGTCGTGCGTCGCGAGCTTGCGCGTTCCGGCGAAACCCTCAAGGGCTTGTATTCGGGCAATCCGAACCGCACAACAGCCCAACCCACGGCGGAACGCGTGTTGAAAGCCTTCCACGACCTTACCCTCTACCGCCATGACAGTGGGAGCGCCGTTTGGTACGCTGTCACGACACTCACACCACTCCAACACCGTATTCTGCAATTGATGCAGATTCCTGAAGCGGTGTATGCTCCGCCCTCTGCACTAATTGAGAGCGGATGAGTAAAAATGACCGAAAGGTGAGCATAGAGACTAGTTTTGCCAAGTCAAAATTGAAAATACAAAAACGGACTGGGCTGTCCGAGCAATAACACACACACGACGGCAAGAATGCCCAATGCAAACGCATAGCGCAAGCGCGGCGTGATTCTAAACTGCCACGTGTTGGGCGCGAACTGTGTGACTACAAAGCAAAATGCCAAGAGCGCCCAAAAACCGTAACTCAACGTGTTCAGTACTGCCCAATCCACGCCGTGCAGCCCAACCATGGATTGCATCAAATACCACGCCATGGATAAATTGTCACTGCGAAAAATCGTCCAGCCAAAAATGACAAGGATGAACGTCGCGGCGCGGGTCAAAATCGGATGCGTCAAAAAGGCAAAACGCGTCGCGCCCAAATTCAGTTTCTTGCTTTGCTGATTTAACACGAGCCAAACGCCGTGATATGCGCCCCAGACCACGTACGTCCAATTTGCGCCGTGCCACAATCCGCCCAGCACCATCGTCAACATCACATTGCGCATCGTGGCAAATTCACTGCCGCGCGAACCGCCGAGCGGAATGTATAAATAATCGCGCAGCCACGCCGACAAAGTGATATGCCAGCGCCGCCAAAAATCAATGATGCTTTCCGCCTTGTATGGCGAATTGAAGTTTTGCGGCAAATCGAGCCCGAGCATTTTGCCCAGCCCGACTGCCATATCGCTGTAACCCGAAAAATCGAAAAAAAGTTGGAAGGTATAACCGAGCATCACGCTCCAACTGCCGAGCAAGCCGAGTTTCAAATAATTGTCGCCGAGCAGCAACGGATTGATGGACCCGGCGATCAAGTCCGCCACCAAAACTTTTTTTGCCAAGCCGACGACGAAAAAATAAATGCCGTTCAGGGCATCGTCGGCGTGGTCGCGCGTGCGCGGGTCGCGTTCGATTTGCGGCGCAAAGGGCGCGTAGCGAATGATCGGTCCCGCAATCATGCGCGGAAAGACCGACACAAAACACGCGAGCGCCAAAAAATCGGGCGCGGGTTTCACCTTGCCGCGATACAAATCAATCGTATAACTGAGCGATTCGAATGCGGTGAATGAAATCCCGATGGGCAGCGCGACATTGAGCACCGGCGCAAGCGGGTCCAAACCAAACCACGCGCCGAACCTAAATTTTCGGTCCGACCCAATAATCAATCGCCGTCGAAGCAATGATAAGCGCGAGATATTGATAATTCCAGAACGCGTAGAAATAATAACTCGCCAGCGTCAACCACAACAAGCGCCAGTTGCGCTGCCGCACCGCGATGCCCCAATACACGACCAGCACGATGGGCAGAAACAAGAAAATAAATTCGTAACTGTTAAAGAGCATGGCGCGCTACTCTATCCGATGAAATCGTTACATAAAAACCAAAGAATTGTCCACCGCGAATCTGCGCGAATCTGCGCGAATCAGAATAAAGATTCGCGTAGATTGGCGTGGATTCGCGGTTTCCTGATTTGGTTTCGGCTCGACCGAGTTAGGGTTGAGGAAGGCATTTCGCCGCGTATCCTGTTCCGGTAAACATTGCGCCGATCAATCGCGCGCTGTTTACTTCGTCAACGTGCGACAAATTGAAAAAATCCGTATTGTTGCCGCCGAATTTGTCGGGCGTCGAAAAATCATAATAGTCGAACGCATACGCTTGTGACAGTTTCTTTAGCCAAGCACGTACGTCGGCGTAACGTTTCGGATAAAAGCCCTGCTTGTTCAGCTCTGCGATCAACTGTGGGTGCAGCGTGGTGATGAATACTTTGACGGGAATGTTTTTGGCGTATGCGAGCTGGATGAGTGCTTGAAAATAATCCTGTTGTTCGGTCGAGAGCGCGGTATAGTCCCGAAAACGATTGCGATAATGTTTGATTACATTCGCCGGAGTGATTTCGGCGCGGTTGATTGTACCTTTGGGCGGACGCGGCGTCTTGGTTGGCGCTGGCGTCGCACTCGCCGTTTTGGCTTGTGTGGTCGTCGCCGCTTGTTTTCTGGGTGCGAGCGTATTGACGAATTCTTTCCAGTTGCGGTCGAGCCAGGTCGGTTGTGTCAGGTCAGCGCCATACAACCGCGCCATCACGCGCGCCGAATCATTCAGTTGTGCAGACGAAACCAAGCTGGTCGCATCGAGCCACCAGTTTTGCAGTTGACTCGCGCCGTTCAAGTAACGCTGCAAACGCGGAATGGCAGAAACCTTGTCGCCGAACTTGGCCGCGATTTGAAACGCTTCAATGTCTACGCCGATGAGCAGCATTTTGGGTGCGGGTTTGTTTTCCAACATGTACGAAGCGAGTGCAAAGTAACCTTCGGGTGTCGCACCTGCGTATGCTTGATTCGCGCTTTTGAGTCCGGAATAGCATTCGAGGTCGCGCGGCAGCAAACGCGAACTGCGCGAGG
Organism: Chloroflexota bacterium; assembly: GCA_016209205.1. Lineage (GTDB taxonomy): Bacteria > Chloroflexota > Anaerolineae > UBA4142 > SHND01 > SHND01. The sequence goes on along the minus strand of JACQWQ010000028.1, from coordinate 28,909 downwards.
AGCCAAACACGACCAACTCGGGTTGATGGTTGGGGTTTTCCAATTCGCGCAGCGAGCGTTCGAGATCGTTGCTGGAAACGGGTGCGAGCGAGCGCGTGGGATAGATGGCGTACGGATTGACGAGATAATTGATCGTCGCCGCCGCAGCCAGCAGCAGAACCAGCGTGCCCAAAAAGATGACCGTGAATCGCATCGCCTACCGCATCATTCACCCCAAATACCCCAACGCGCGCAAACGCTCTTTGACTTCTTCCGATTCTTCCTCCGAATAATCAGGCACGATTTGGTCGCGCGCGCCCAACGCGTCGCCGTGCAAAATTTCTGCTGACATGAGCAATTGATCGGACAGCGGCGCGGTCAATACTTGCCCGTCAAGGTCGGAGGGAATCGGCAAGCCCATCAAATACAAAATCGTCGGCGCAACGTCCATGATATTCGCGTTTTCAATTTTCACGCCGCGCTTGATGTCAGTGCCCAACATGCCGACGAAACCATCCATGCGGTGGTCGCCGGAATTGCCGAACGCCGGTTCGACGACTTGGTTGGACGCGAATTCGAGCGTGCCGAGCGCCTTGTAATTTTCTGCGAGCGAAAAAACCACATCGGGCGCGTCGTCAACGAACTCGCCCCAAAACACATCGGACTGTTCGTACACGTGCGCGACCACTGGCGCGCCCGTTTGCGGGTCCGTGAGCTCGTACAAACGCGCGCTGATTTCGGCGCACACCTTTTGATAGTCGTCCGACGCAACACTGCCGTACGGTTCGCGCCCTTGCAAATTCACAAAAATTTGTCCGTAATTGCCGCTCGAAAACGCGCGCGTCCGCGCCCAGTCCACGTTGCGGAACGAGAGGAAACCGCGTCGCACCCAATCCAAAATCTGATTGCGATTCGTCATGCCTTGCGACAAACGCAAATTCGCAAAACCAAAGTGCATGGACAATTTGTAACCGAGCGACGGCGTGAAGCCGAGATTGAACAACGCGTGTTTGAGCTGCGTTGGAATGTCCTGCTTGAGTTGGAGAAACCCTTCTTTCAACAGCCAGATGTTGAAATTGACGAATTTGTGAATCGCGCCGAACCCGTGATCGCTCATCAAAACAATCGTCGTCTCGGGGTCTTGCCGCAACGCAAGTTCCGCGAGTTTGCGCACATCGTCGTCCAACACGCGATAATAATTGCGCGTGCGCTCGGCGTACTGCGCGGCTTCTTGCTTGTCGTGCATCGGACTTGTCGGATCAATGACGTGCCACAATTCATGCTGCAAGCGGTCGGTGCCTTCGAAATACACCATCGCAAAATCCCACGGATCGCGTTGCAACAGATATTCCGCGACGCGTTGGCGGTAGGCGGTGTGCTCTTCCAATTCCGCCAACACATTGGCGACATTATCTTTGGTATAAACTTGTTTGTGATACAACAGATATTCGCCGAATTGGCCTTCGACTTCTTTCAAGAGTTCCGGCGGATACGACAAATCGCGCGCGCCCATCGGCGCGAGAAAATCGCTCATCAGCGTCCCGTTCACCGCAAAGGGCGGATAGCACAGCGGCACGCTCACGACGACCATGCGCTTGCCCGCTTTGCTCATCAATTCCCAAAGCGTTTCACTGCCGAGCATGCCTGCGTTCACGGGAATTTGTTCGAGCGTCCCGCGCTTGCGGTGCAAAAATTCATAGACGCCGTGCTTGCCGGGATTTTTGCCCGTCATAAAGGACGACCACGCGGGCGCGGTGACGGGTGGATAAATCGTTTCGAGCGTACCAAGCGCGCCCTGCTGTTCGACGCGACACAAAAAGGGCATATAGCCCAGTTGCATGAGCGGGCGCATCAAGCGAAATGTTGCGCCGTCAATTCCGATGACGAGGACTCGCACTGAAAATTACCTTTGACCGCGAATCTTTGTCACGCCGAGCGTGACGACGAATCGGCGCGAATGAGATTCCGCCGATGCACTATATCGGACATTCCATTCGGAATGACATGATTCGCGTAGATTCGCGTAGATTCGCGGTTTTCCGTCATTTTCGATTTTTAGAATTTGCTGCCACCGGCAATTCTGTTTCCTTCAGGTCGCCATTGCGCCGCGCGCTGCGTTCGGGCAAAACGGTCACGGGAAGTTGCGGGCCCGGCTTGCCGTGTGCGCCGAACCAACCCGCGCCTTCGGCTGCCAAATCCAGTTCGAGCAAAAAATTGCCGGATTGCGCGGGCGGCAAAATGAAATTTGTCACTGTGATGGTTTCGCCCGGTCCGAGATTGCGCGGCAAAATTTTGCGGGGTCCCATGAATTGGTGCATATTGCCGAAACGGTCGAGCCAGTGATAACTCACCGAGACCATGCGCGTGCCCGAACCCTGTTCGCCATTCCACAATTCGCGCGAGTTGTTGCGAATCGTCACACTGAACGGCGCGCGTTCGCCGATGCGCATTTCCTCCGGCACTTGCCACTCGACATATTCGACGTTGTAAAAATCGGGAACGTCGGTGCGGCGGCGCTTGGTCAACTCTTTGTATTGCTGCGCGGTTTCGCCGGGCGTACCGTCCGCAATGACCTTTCCACCCATAATCAAAACGGCGCGGTCGCAGTGGCGCTCGACGTCTGCCATCTGGTGCGACACGAACAGAATCGTCGTACCCTTTTCGCGAATCTCGGCAATGCGCTCGAAACACTTGCGTTGAAAATTCGCGTCGCCGACCGCGAGCACTTCGTCCACGAGCAGCACCTCGGACTCGATGACGGTGGCAATCGCGAAACCGAGGCGCATGTGCATGCCCGACGAATAATGTTTTACGGGCGTGTCAATGAATTTTTCCAACTCGCTGAACGCAATGATTTCGTCGAGTTGGCGGCGAATTTCCCGGCGCGATAAACCCAACAACGCGCCGCTCAGATAAATGTTTTCGCGTCCGGTGAGTTCTTCGTGAAAGCCCGCGCCCAATTCGATGAGCGCGTTCAAGCGCCCCTTGACGTGGACCTTGCCGCTCGTCGGTTCGATGATGCGCGCGAGCAGTTTCAAAACGGTGGACTTGCCGGCGCCGTTCGGACCGATCACGCCGAGCATCTCGCCCGGCGACGCCTCGAACGATACATCGCGCAGCGCCCAAAATTCCTCCAGCGAAGATTCGCCCGAACCATCGCCGTTGTGTTTGCGGCGCGTAAATTTGCGGACGAATAAATCCTGGAGCGAACGTGTGCGTTCGTGGTGGAGCAAAAAACGCTTGCTGACGTTCTCGAAACGAATTGCAGACATGATAAAGGTGACGGGTGACCCTTCGCTTTACTCAGGGCAGGCTCAGTGACGGGTAGCAGGTCCCAAGTCACAGGTCACAGGTGGCAAGTCACGGGTCACAGGGAGCTGATCACTGATTACTGATTACTGATTACTGATTACTGATCGCTGCCACGCGTACTGTGCGCGCAAGCCCTCTTCCAATGCGACGCGTGGGGCGTAGCCCAAATCGCGCTGGGCGCGCGCAATGTCCGCCGCGCCGTGACGGTGGTCGCCCGCGGCGCGCGGTAGATATTCCAAACGCGGCTGCGCGCCCGCGATTTCGCCGAGCATTTCCAAAATGGCGTTGAGCGTCGAACGCGCGCCGCCGCCGATATTGTACACGCGCGCGCGATTGTCGGGCGTACCGTTTGGTGTATTCAACGCGAGCAGGTTCGCTTCGACAATATCGCCGACGAACGTCATTTCGCGCGTCTGTTCGCCGTCGCCAAAGACCCGAATGGTTTTGCCGCGCAGCAGCGCGTCAATGAAAATATTCATGGCCATATCGGGACGCTGGCGCGGACCGTAAACGCTGAAATAGCGCAGCGCGACGACGGGCAGTCCGTACTGTTTGGCGTAGAGGGAACACAAATGCTCGGCGGCGAGTTTGGTTACGCCGTACGGTGAAATCGGGCGCGGCAATACGTCTTCGTCGGTCGGCAGTTTTTCTGCGTCGCCATACACGGACGACGACGAGGCAAACACAAATTTCTCGATTTGTGCTTGGTCCGGCAGCGTACAGACCTGTTCGAGCAGCGCCTGCGTCGCCAGAATGTTGCGCTCGACGTACGGCACAAAATCTTTGCCCCAACTCGGGCGCACGCCCGCCTGACCCGCTTGATGAAAAATATAGCGAACGTCGTGCGCGGTCAACAGCGCGCGCAAATCCGTTTTACATAAATCGGCTTCGACGAACGTAAAGCGCGCGGCTTGGCGCAAGGCGCGCAGATTATTTTCTTTGAGCTCGCGCGCGTAATAATCGGAGAAACTATCCAGCCCGAGGACGATGAAATTTTCGTTCAGGAGACGTTCTGCGAGGTGCGAACCGATGAACCCGGCGGCGCCCGTGACCAGCGCAACTCGAGGGTGTGCTGCCGATTGTGCTTGCGGTGTAGCGAGAGGATCAGCGCGTTGTGAACTCAACGCAATTTCTTGCAGCATAACGTGGCTATTATAGGCGCGTTCGCAGATTTTCTGAAATGAAACGCATTTCCGAAATGCGTTTCATTTCAGAAATAACGAGCCGTGTTATAATTTAGTCGTCTCGATAACAGGGCGAGAAAAGGAGCAGCCGCTGATGCCGAAAGTCAAGGAAGCAAAACCAAAATACACAACCACCGCGGTTGCGGCTCCGCCGACGCGGTGCACCCCCACCGAGTATCTCAAGCGCGAGCGCGCCGCCGAAACCAAGAGCGAGTATTATGACGGCGAAATCGTGGCAATGGCAGGCGCATCGCGCACACACAATTTAATTGTGGGCAACTTGGTCGCGGCATTGCATCGTCAATTGGAAGGGAAACCGTGTGAGGTCTATCCGAGCGACATGCGCGTACTGATTGACAAGAAACGCGCGTACGTGTACCCGGACGTCGTTGTCGTTTGCGGCAAACCGGAATTCGCGGATGGATACACCGACATCCTGGTGAATCCGACGATTGTGATCGAGGTGCTTTCCCCTTCGACGCACCGGCATGACCGCGTAAAAAAGTTCGGACTGTATCGCCAGCTCGAATCGCTGCAAACTTATGTGATGGTAGATTCCGAATCGAGGCACGTGACGTGTATCGAACGCAGCGCCGACGGCAAAACGTGGACGATTGAAATGCTGGATAAACTGCAAGACGTGGTGCGCCCGCAAGCCATCGGGTGCGTGCTGCCGCTGCGCCGCGTGTATCGCCAAGTCCAGTTTGCGTCTTGAGGGGGTGAGACCCCAAGTGATCCACGAATAATTGCGCGAACTCCGCGCGACGAATAACGCGAATTAAAATTAGTGCGATTGGTGTTATTCGTGGATCACACGGTTGGTGCACACGCTAAACGCGCGCCGCCAACCTCTGTATGTTTTTGGACGTTGTTGCTGGAGCAGAGTGCGGTCCACGAGTCGCGCGGCGCAGCGATGTTCTATATCGCCAAACACTTGGGGGCTGGAATGCGTCTTGATTTGGCGCGTCTCTGGGCGCATGTTATAATCGCTCCCCGCCAAGCCCCGCCGACGCGGGCTATTTTTTGCGCGACCCCTGTGTTACAGGTTCCAAAAGGAAAGTGAAATGGTTACTGTTATCAATATCGTCCAAATCATCGTCTCGCTCACGCTGATTGCGATTCTCTTGCTGCAAATCAAGGGCGAAGGGCTTTCTGCCTTTGGCGGTGATAGTCCGGTGGCGCACCAGCGGCGTGGTTTGGAAGCCACGCTTTACAATGTCACCATCGGGCTCGCGGTGATTTTCCTGGTCTTTTCTTTCATCAGCGCGCTCGCGCCGCAGTTGTTTCAATAGTGCGATAGTGCAATAGTGACATAGTGCGATAGTGACATAGTGCGATAGTGCAATAGTGCAATGGTGATACAGTGCGATAGTGCAATAGTGATATAGTGCGATAGTGAATACATAACTAACGCACTACCACACTAACGCACGATTGCACTAACACACTATCGCACTGACGCACTGATGCACTGACGCACTACCGCACTAACACACTACCGCACTACCGCACTATCGCACTCCATGGTTCACATCCGCTGGCAGGCGTTAATCGCCGTCCTCGGGATCATTTTTCTGGGTACGCTCCTCGCGTATTTCGCATTCGGTTTTTCGACGGTTGCCCAAGCCGATTACGGCGGGACTTTTATCGAAGGCATCGCGGGCACGCCGAATATCGTCAATCCCCTGTTCAATCAATTCAATCGCGCGGACCGTGATTTGTCCGCGCTGATTTTTAACGGGCTGGCGCGCGCGGACGAACGCGGCGTCATCAAGCCCGACCTCGCGCGCAGTTGGGAAACTTCACCCGACGGACTCGTTTACACGTTCACGTTACGCAGTGATGTCACGTGGTCGGACGGCGCGCCGTTCAGCGCCGCCGATGTCGTGTACACCGTGCAAACGATTCAATCCTCCGATTATCCCGGGCTGACAGACATTGCATCGTTGTGGCGTACCGTCGCGATTACGGAAATCAATCCGACGACGGTGCGCATGCAATTGTCTCAACCGTTCGCGCCGTTTCTCGATTACGCGACGATTGGCATTTTGCCGTCGCACCTGTTACAAGACATCAGCGCGGCAGATTTGCCGACCGCGCAGTTTTCGCGGCAGCCCATCGGCACGGGTCCGTTTGTGTTGGACGAATTGACGACGAACCACGCGTACCTTTCGCCCAACCCGCGCTATTACGGACAGCGTCCCTATCTTGGCGCGCTCCAATTCATTTTCTATCCCGATCACGAATCCTTGTTGGCGGCATACCAACGCGGCGAGATTGAAGGCATCTCGCAAGTGACGCCCGAATTGTTGGAGCGCGCGCGTGCGCTGCCCAAACTGGATTTGTCCAGCGCGCAGTTGTCGGGCATGACCCTCGTCTTTTTCAACAACAGCCAGCCGCAGTTTCAGGACAAAGTCGTACGCCAAGCATTGTTGTACGGGATGAATCGCCAGAGAATCATTGACGAAATTTTGCAAGGGCAAGCAATTCTCGGCACGGGTCCCGTGCTGCCCAATTCGTGGGCGTACGACGAAGCGATCAAAAAATATCCATACGACCCGCAGCGCGCGGCAGAACTTTTGGATCAAGCGGGCTGGAAAGATGCGAACGACGACGGTGTGCGCGAAAAAGCCGGGCAGCCGCTCGCGTTTACCCTCGTGACGAATACGGACGATCCGGCACGCGCCGCTATCGCGCAGCAATTGGCGAACGATTGGAAAACTATTGGCGCGCAAGTGGACGTGGAGCTCGTGCCCTCGGCGTCACTGGTGCAGGACTATTTGCGCCCGCGCAAATTCGACGCGGTGCTTGCCGCGTTTGCGGATTTGCCCGCCGATCCCGATCCGTACAGCGCGTGGCACAGCACGCAAACGCCCGACAAATCCGACGCGGGACGCAATTACAGCGGCTGGGAAAATACCGAAGCGGATGATCTTTTGCAGCAAGCGCGCCGCACGGTAGATACGGCGCGCCGCGCGGAACTGTACCGCCAATTTCAAACGTTGTTCATGGAAGACGTGCCCGCCGCGATTTTGTATTATCCGGTCTACACGTACGGCATTGACCAACGCTTGCACGGCGTCCAACTCGCCCCGCTGCTCGACGCGGGAGACCGTTTTCGCAACATCTCACAGTGGTACATCAATACGCGCCGCGTGATCCTCAGCGAATCGCAAGCCCGCCCCGCACCGACGCCGGGGCGTTGAGTATTCCTTTTGACAATTCCCGCAGGTTTGTTATTATTCTGTGCATGAATAGTTTTTATTCAACCACAGAATTAGAATACTACCCCCGTTGGCTCACCTCGCAATTACAAGCCGCGGTTTCGCAGCATCCGGTGGTGGTCTTGACCGGCGCGCGCCAAGTGGGCAAAAGCACGCTGCTCCGCAATGCCGCGCCTTTTGCGGTGTGGAATTATTATACGCTGGACGACTATGATGTCCTGCACCAAGTCCAGCGTGATCCAAAGGCACTGTGGGCAGGCGCGTCGAATATCGTTTTGGATGAAGTCCAAAAAGCGCCCCAGTTGCTCTCCGCCATCAAGCTCGCCGTGGATCAAGCCAAGGGGCGGCTACGTTTTGTGCTGTCCGGTTCCGCCAATTTACTTTTGATGCAGCACGTCAGCGAGAGTCTTGCCGGGCGCGCCATCTATTTCGCGTTGCAGCCCATGACCTTTGGGGAAACGCAGCGCAAACCGGCGCCGACTATACTCGGCGAATTACTTGCAGGTTCTCTGCCCGCGCGGAGGCGTCTGAAATCGGAGCTGCCGGACCTCTTGCCCTTGTTGCTCCGCGGTTGGATGCCTGTCCTCCTGCGTTTGAACGCTCCGCAAGCCGTGCTGCAATGGTGGGAAGGATACATCGCCACGTATCTCGAACGCGACCTGCGCCAGATTTCGCAAATCGAATCGCTTGCAGATTTCCGGCGGGTGATGCAACTTTTAGCTTTACGCACCGGACAACTATTGAATCAATCCGAAGTCGCGCGCGATGCGGCGCTGTCGCAACCAACCACGCATCGTTACATCAACTTGCTCGAAACAACCTACTTGGTGCAGCGCATTCCGGCATTCACGGCGAGCCGCACGACGCGTTTGTTGAAAGCGCCCAAGATACACTGGACAGATTCCGGTTTGGCGATTTATCTGGCGGGTTATTTTGACGTGGAGAGTTTGCAGCGCGCGCGCGAATTGGGGAACCTGTACGAAACATTCGTCATCCAGCATTTGCGCGTGCTTGCCGAACTGGAAACGCCGCGCGCCTAACTCTCGTTTTGGCGAACGACCACCGGCAAAGAGGTGGATGTGGTGATTGAACAAGGACGCCGCATGGTTGCGTGTGAGATTAAGATGGGCGAGACCGTGGGCTTTGGCGACGCAGAGGGATTGCGCGCGTTTCTCTCCGAACATCCCAAAACCGCCGTGGGTGTTGTAATTTATCGCGGGAACGAAATAATGGCTTTGGGTGAAAATATCGTCGCGCTGCCGCACAGTCTGATTCTGGGAATGCAAGTGCATCCTACCAAACGCCGCGCCGATATGGAACGCGTGCGCGAAAATGTGGAATGGCGCAACAGTAAGGAATTTCAAGACGAGGCAACTAAAAAACGCGTTGCCGCCACACGCGCGACCAATGAAGCGAAAAAGAAAAATTGAAATTGACAATTGACAAACCGAGTTGTTTGCGTAGAATGAAAGCATAAGCCCGGTTGGCGGAATTGGCATACGCACTAGGCCCAGGCCCTAGGAGGATTATCCTCGTAAGGGTTCAAGTCCCTTACCGGGCACACGAAAGACTGGTCGGGAAATTTCTCCCGACCTTTTTTGTGCTTATGAACAAAACTCTATCTGAATACGTAACCATCGCATCTACCGCAGCGCGCGCGGCAGGACAAATCATGCGCGAGGGCTGGGGCAAACCGCACGCGCTCGAATTCAAGGGCGCCATCAATCTTGTGACCGAAGTAGACCGCGCGGCGGAAGCAGTCATTCTCGAACACTTGCGGTGTGCGACGCCGGACTATGACGTTCTCGCCGAAGAATCGGGTACGCACGCGCGCGGTTGCGCGTTTCGCTGGGTCATTGACCCACTGGATGGAACGACCAATTACGCGCACCACTTTCCGTATTTCGCCGTATCCATCGGTCTCGAAGAAAATGGCGAGAGTATCGCGGGTGTGGTATACGACCCGCTGCGCGACGAGCTGTTTACGGCGACGCGCGGCGGCGGCGCATTTTTGAACGGCGAACGGATTGCATGCAGTCATGCCCAAAGCATCGGTGAAAGTTTGATCGCCGCGGGCTTTGTTTATGATGTGTGGGAATCCGATCGCGGGTTGGACGAGATGCTGCGCTTGATCAAACGGGCGCGCTCGGTACGCATCAACGGCAGCGCCGCGTTGGATTATGCCAATATCGCGTGCGGGCGGCTCGACGCGTATTGCGATACGGGCTTGTTCCCGTGGGACATTTCCGCCGGACGTTTGCTGGTTACGGAAGCGGGCGGGATTTTCAAACAATACGGTGACACGTCGCGCACCGATTTGACCTATTGCATCGCGTCCAACGCGCACATTCACGCGGAGTTGGAGAAATTGCTGATGGCTGATGGCAGATAGCGAATGGCAGATGGCGTCGAACGTGAAACGTAAAACGTAAAACGTGAAACTGCCTGCCCTGAATGCAATGAAGGGTCAAACGTCAAAGGGGTCTCGTCTTTGCGATACGCGATTCGCGATAGGCGATACGCGATAGGCGATACGCAAATTTGCCAAAAAAACGCGTCGGCATATAATTGCGCGGCTAATGCGGTGGCAAGTTGCGCCGCTTTTTTGACGCCTGCGCGCGGCGCAGGTCGGAGGAATTATGTACGCTATCATTCGCACTGGAAATAAACAGTATCGCGTCGAAAAAGGCGACCGCATCGCCGTCGAAAAATTGCCGCACCAAGTTGGCGATCAGGTGAACCTGGATGTGTTGTTTGTCGGGAACGGCGACAACTATCAAACGGGCCAAGCCGCCGCAAGCGCCAGCGTGGTTGCCAAGGTGGTCGCCGAACGCAAGGGCCCCAAAGTCATATCATTCGACTATCGCAACAAGCACCGCCGCCGCACCACGCGCGGGCATCGCCAAATCCAGACACATTTGGAAATCAAGGATATTGTATTAAGTAACCAGTAATCAGTCATCAGTAATCAGTCATCAGTAATCAGTACTGATAACTGGTAACTGGTAACTGGTAACTGAACGACCATGGCTCACAAAAAAGGCGGCGGCTCGACCCGCAATGGACGTGACAGCAACGCGCAGCGCCTGGGAGTGAAACGCTTTGACGGGCAATTTGTTCGCTGCGGTTCCATCCTCATTCGTCAACACGGCACGCGCGTCAAGCCCGGCAATAACGTCGGTCTGGGCAGAGATTACACGCTGTTCGCGCTCATGGACGGGTATGTGAAATTCGAGCCGTACTCGCAATCTCAAAAACAAGTCAGCATCTATGCCGACAATCCCAACGGCAATGCTAAAAAACCAGCCGCCGCGTAAGGCGGCAAGTCGCGACTGGTTCGGCACATGGCGAATAAATTCGCTACTACAAGACCAAGTGGCATGACCAGGCGCGCAGGGAAAGGGCATTCAAGTGAAAGAGGGCATTCACCCCACGTTTTATCCCGACGCCGTCGTCGTCTGCGGTACTTGCGGCACGACGTGGCGCACCGGCTCTACCAAAAAAGAAGTCCACGTTGACATTTGCTCCAACTGCCATCCATTCTTTACCGGCACGCAGCGCATCGTAGACACTGCCGGTCAGGTCGAACGCTTTACGAAACGTTTGGCGGCGCGTGAAACGATTGCACCACTGGGCGAAGTCATCGTGAGCAAAAAGCAGCGCCGCGCGGCGGAACGCGCCAAGCGCAGCGGTATGGCCGAAGCGCAGCAGCCGGAACCGACACCGCAACCGACGCCCGAAGCAGTCGCTGCCGTGAATACGGAAGCGTCCGCAACGGAAACGGTTGCAGAAACTCCCACGGTGAGCGCGCCGCGCGAACGCAAGCCGCGCCCGCCGCGTGAACGCAAACCGCGCGAGAACAAACCCGCCGAAGCGAAACCGGAATCCGCCGCTCCGTCGTCCAAAGGCGAACCGGCTGCCGAGTAATTGTTTATGGCAGGACGAATCGAATTATGTCCACGCATCATTCATTTCAGTGAGGCGTGGACTTTTTTTGAAGCGTACTGATGGATCACTGGAGCGAATCCCAAGGGCGCGTCGAACTCATTTGTGGTTCCATGTTCAGCGGCAAGTCCGAAGAATTGATTCGCCGCGTGCGCCGCGCGCAAATTGCGCGTCAAAAAGTGTTGGTCTTTACCAACAAAATTGATGTTCGCTACGGCGAAGCGCAAGTGGCCTCGCACAGCGGCGCGAACTTGCAGGCGCTGCCCATCAAAAGCGCGTCCGAGATTTGGGAACATCTGGACGATTCTGTTACCGTCGTCGCGATTGACGAAGCGCAGTTTTTTGATTGGGAAATCACCGAGGTCGTTGCGCAATTGGCGCAGCGCGGCGTGCGCGTCATCCTCGCGGGACTCGATACCGATTTTCGCGGGGAGCCGTTCGGTCCGATGCCCATCTTGATGTCCCAAGCCGAAGAAGTGACCAAACTCAATGCCATTTGTATGGTGTGCGGCGGTCCCGCTTCACGCACCCAACGCCTCGTGAATGGCGAACCGGCGGCTTATGACGATCCGCTCGTCGTCGTCGGCGCGAATGAAATGTACGAGGCGCGTTGTCGTCATCATCACCAAGTGCCGCGCCGCAAATAGCGCGTGGATGCAAATGAACGCCGATGCATCGGACGGACTGCGTCCGCTTCATCGCAGCATTCGACAAATCCACGCGCGCGGAAAGGTACATCCAGAACCCTCAAGGAAGCTGTTCCATGCTTAACCTCATCGCTGTAGCGCTCGTCGCGTTCTCGTCCGTTCTCATCGTCTTTGGCGCTGCCGATTATTTGCGCTCGCGCGAGCGAGGGCGTAAACTCCGTACGTTAATTCCCACAGCCATTGGCGTGCTGCTGCTCGGCGTATTTTTCTTTTTTGCCAGTCGTTTCGCGGCGCAGCTTTTCGGCGCGCTGCCCATTGCGCTCGATCTGCCCGAATTCGCGCGCACGCAGCTGCTCGCGCTCGGCGTAAGTGTTGTCGCGGGTGCTATTGCTCTAGCCATCGCATGGTTCGCACGGCAGCGCCCGTGGCTGGCGTGGGGCGCGTTGGCAATGCTTGGCGTGCTTGCCCTCGGCGCGTTGTATTGGGCGAGTCAGGCGAATCTGAGCGCGGCGGCAGAGAAATCTGCGGGGCCCACGCATCCGGATCTCGCCACTATCAAAGCACCCAAAGGATTTCGCGTGCAGACGTTCGCGGCGGATTTACAAGAGCCGAGCGCGTTGGCATTCGACGACGCGGGCAATTTGTACTATACCGAAGTGGTGGACGGTCACATCGTACGTTTGCGCGATACGAATGGCGACGGCGTCGCGGACGAGAAACAAGTTTTCGCTTCCGATTTCAAAAATCCGCGCGGGCTGGTGTGGCGCGATGGAATGCTGTATGTATCGAATCGCGGGCCGCTCAACCCCCAGAGCAATGCGCCTGCGGTCTGGATTGGACAGATCAACACGCTGCGCGATACGAACGGGGACGGCGTCGCGGAGGAGAACAAGGTCATTCTCGATAAATTGTTTTCCCTCGACATTCAACATTCCAATAACGGCGTCCGCTTTGGTCCCGACGGAAAATTGTACATTGCCATTGGCGGACCGCGCGTGGGACAGCTCGAGCTCAAAGGCGACACGTACTCGTATCAAGGGCAGCCGCGCGACGAATGGCAGTTTGCGGGGATTTTGCAAGTAGACCCCGACGGAAAAAATCCAAACCTGTATGCGCGCGGGTTGCGCAATCCGTATGATCTGGCTTTTGGCGCGGACGGCAAACTGTATGCGAGCGACAATGGAGATGAAGACATTCCCGTGCCGGATGGGGACGAATTGGAACTGATCGGGCAAGGCGCGGACTATGGGTATCCGTATTTTTTCGGCATCCCTCCAGCATGGTCGAAAACGCGCGCGCCCATCGTGCGGTTCACTCCGCACGCCTCGCCGACTGGCGTCGTGGTATATGATGCGACGATGTTTCCCGAAGCGTATCGCGGGAATGTTTTGACCGCGTTGTATTGGCACGGGGAGCCCGGTTCGAGCTATCGTCAAATCGTGCGCACGTTCCGGGAGGAGCAAGAGGGCAAAAAGGTTTGGAAGACGCAGTCGTTTATCGAAGGGTTGGATCGTCCGACGGCGCTGGCCATCGGTCCGGACGGCGCATTGTACATCGCCGACATGCGCGGCGGCAAAGCCGATCCCGAATTCACCGGCGCGATTTATCGTGTAACGTATGAAGGGAAAGAGTGAGAGAGTGATGGAGTGATAGAGTGATGGAGTGATAGAGCGAGAGAGTGATGGAGCGAATCTCTCCCGCACTCCCGCTCTCTACCTCTCTATCTCTCCCGCACTCCCTCTCTTCATCTCGAAAAAGTGCTATCGCGTTCCGTCGCCCCCCCCTCGTCACCCGTCACCCGTCACGTTGTCGCGCTCCTCGCATATTTTCTCCTCACGCTCGTCCTCACGTACCCACTGGTATTGCATTTCACCACGCACGTCGCAGGCGACGGCAGCGACGATCCCGCGTTGGCGTGGAACTTGTGGTGGGTGCGTTATGCACTGCTTGATTTGGGACAAAGCCCGATTTATACCAACTACATGTTCTTTCCCATCGGGCTGAATCTTGGTTTTTACACGCTGACGTACCTCAACGCGGTTCTTTCCATTCCGTTTCAATTCGCATTCGGCGTCATTCCCGCCGCGAATGTCAATTTGATTTTATCGTTCGCGCTCAGCGGGTTCGGCGCGTATTTGCTCGTTACGTATTTATTACGGCGCGCGTTCGTGTCATTGCGAGGCGCCATCGAATCAAATTCGACGGCAGAACAAAGCGTTGAAAAAAACAAGGCGCAAGAGACAAAGCAAGTGCATTCTCTGTCATTGCGAGGGAGCGTTGCGATGATGGCGATGTGTGATGAACTTCATCGCCTACATCGCACATCGCTTGCGACGAAGCAATCTCCGCGCGCGAGCGAGATTGCTTCGGGCATGATTGACAAACAAAAACCGTTTGCCAATCATGCCCGCGCAATGACAATTCCCGTTTCTGCCTTTGCCGCGGGTTTGCTCTATGCGTTTTCCGCCAACAAATTTCTCTATGCCTCACTCGGACAATTCAACATCGCGTCATCGCAGTGGATTCCGTTTTACATTTTGTTCCTGCTGAAAATTTTCGATTCGCCGCGCCCGCCACTCAAGTACGGTTTCTTGCTGGGATTCTTTTTACTCGCACAAGCCCTGAGCGAATTTATTTTCGCGTCGTTTCTCATTCTGTTCACTATCGCGTATCTGGTCTATTGGCTCACCACCATCCGCTTTGCACTGCGCGATACGCGAGCGAATCGAATTCGATTCGACGCGATACGCGCTTTGCTATTCGCGGGTATCGTTTTTGTTTTGCCAATGTCGCCCATTCTCGCGGCAATGCTCTCCGACACACTCACCGAAGGCGATTTCATTCAACAAGGGTTGGGTTTTAGCAACATTTTTTCGGCTGACCTACTGGGTTTTTTCACCCCTTCACATTTGCATCCGCTTTTCGGTAATCTCCAGTCTCTCGTCTCTTTTCCATACATCAATTTCATGTATCTCGGTTTCACGGCGTTGGCGCTTGCCATCGTCGCGCTGTGGAAAGTAAAACCCGCGCGCATCTGGGGCATTTGGTTTGCACTCGTCGCGTTAGTGACGCTCGGACCAACGCTGCGCATCAACGGCGCGGAATTTGATTTGCCGCTGCCGTTCGACGCGCTGCTTGAAGTTCCGTTCATCAAAGGGAATCGCTATCCGTCGCGTTGGAGCGTGATGCTGACGCTGTGTCTGGCGGTGATGGTGGGGTATGGGGTCGCGTATGGCATGTCGCGAATCGCGTATCGCGAATCGCGTATCGCGAATCGCGCAGTGGACAAAACGGGCGTTACGTTTTACGCTTCACGTTTGACGCCATCTGCTATCGGCTATCTGCTATCGGCTATCGGCTGCGCGCTGCTTGTTTTCGAGCATCTCTCCGCGCCCCTTCCAATCTCCAATCTCCAATCTCCAGAGATCTACTCCCAAATCGCGCGCGAGCCGGGCAACTGGACGGTGATGGAGATTCCGCTCGCGTGGCGTAACGGCTTTCGCGTGACAGGCAGTTATCGCGCCGATTCGCAAGGACCGATTGATCGCATTTTCATGTACGCACAGTTTTATCAAGCGACGCAGCAGCATCCGATTCTCAACGGCAACACCTCGCGCAATCCCGAACTGAAGTTTCAATATTTTTCCGAAACGCCGGTTTTGAATTCGCTCATCGCGATTCAAGAAGGACACGAAGTTGACGAAGGAACGCGCGTGCGGGACAAGGAACTCGCGCCGCGTGTGCTGCAATTCTTTGGCACGAAATACGTCATCTGGCACACGCCGTACGAGGAAGCAAATCGCGATGTGGCAAACAAAACGCGCGCGTACATCGAAGAAATGTTTCCCGTCACGAAAATCGGCGAGAGTTATGAAAACGGGCGCGGCACGGTGACGTATCGCGTGAATCATTTGCCCGCGAACGATACGTTGATTCTCAAACCCGACGACCCGTTGGCGCGTTTGTATTTGGGCGAAGGGTGGGGCGCGGTTGGCGCGTATATTTTTATGGCACAGCGCAAAGAAGCGAAAATATTTTTCCCGCTTGCGACTCCGCATGATTTAAAATTGACGTTCAATCGTTTGAATGTGGCTCCCTCAAAAGGACGGGGCATCACATTTCAGGTCAATGGACATATAGTATCGCGTCAATATGTTTCCGACACAGCACAATTTTCGGTCGTCATTCCTAGCGCGTACGTGCAAACAGGAATGAATGAACTAAAATTGCAGTTTGATACTCTCACGCGAGAGGACGATTCGATAGTGTCCCAAATGCTCAGCAGGGGATTGTTTTCCATCGTCGTACGGAGCGCGGGTGAAGAACAAGGCGCATTCGGTCACATTTTTGTCAGAGGCAAAGACGAATCGCCCAACGTGCGCGGGTACAACATTGTCGTCATTAATCCCGAAAAATTTGGCGCGGTCGAAGCGCGCGCGAATTTTGATACCTTCGCGTCGGAACAAGAATCCGAACGCATGGGAGAATTTATCGCGCAGATACCCGATGGCAGAATTATTGTTGTGGCGGCAAGCGACGAAGCATCATTTCATCTGACCGAAAACGCGGTGAATGCTTTGAAGTCGCTCGGTGCACGGCAAGATTTGCGCGGAAAATTTCGGTGGTCGCATGCACTGATTGCCAACAAAGGCAATCCACAATCCGCGCGCGAAGCGGCATCCGAAATTCAAGTCTCGCAGCTCATCGAAGGCGCGGGTTTGATTGAGCCAACTGCCGCCGCCAGCATCGGCGAAATTCGCATTGAACCCGCGCCGTAGTTTGGAAAACTGCGGCAAAAGAAGGGTAATACCAAGCCAAAGAATGTTTGCAGGGATATTTTCGTTTGACGTTTGACGCCTGACGTTTCTCGTTTCCCGCCCCCTCTGCTATAATCGCAACGTTGTAAAAATGACAGCTTCTGCAAAACCGCGCGTCCTCGTCCTCGGTCTCGACGGCGCGACGTGGATACTACTCGACCCACTCCTCGCGCAAAACAAACTCCCAACGTTGGGCAAGTTAATTCAAAACGGTTCGCGCTGCGCGTTGCGTTCGTGCATTCAGCCCTCGTCCGAACAGGCGTGGAGTGCGTTTGCAACGGGCAAACAAAACGGCAAATTCGGGCTGTACGGTTTTTATCAGCGTTCCCAAAATTCGTACGCGCTCGAATACATCAACGCGTCGCATCGCCGCGCGGCAACGCTGTGGCGCATCTTGAGCGACCGTAATAAAAAATGCGTCGTCGTCAATGTCCCGCTGACGTGGCCCGTGGAACCCATCAACGGCGCGCTCGTCAGTGGTTTGATGACGCCGGGACTCAACAGCGAATTTACGTACCCGCCCGGAGTGAAGAATGATTTGCTGCGCGAATTGGGCGAATATATTATTGACGTGGACATTGAAAGAGGGGAGACGGAAACTGGGTCACTAGGGCATTTGGTCGCGCGGGTTCGACGCATGAGCGAATTGCAGACGCGCGCGTTTGAATATCTGTTGGACAAAAATCCCGATTGGGATTTTGCGATGTTGGTGCACCGCGCACCCGACATTTTGTGCCACAAATTTTGGCGCTATCAAGACCCGACGCATCCGCTGTACGACGAACGCGAAGCCGCGCAGTGGGGCAGTGTCATCAACGATTGCTTTGAATATCTCGATGCGTACAACGCGCGCCTGCTCGAAAAATACGCGGGTGAAAATACGACGGTCATTGTCTTGTCCGATCACGGTTTCGGTCCGCTCACGCACGCGGTGTATTTGAATTTGTATTTCGCGCAGCGCGGTTTGTTAGCGTACAAAGAGCAATCGGGCAGCACGCTCGCGTCCGCCTTGCGCGCGGGCGTCAAGCGTTTGAACAATCCGCTCATCGCCGCCGCCAAAAGCAAAGTATTCGAAATGTTGCCGCAGCTGAAATCGAACCTGCATTATTCAATGGCGTACGGCAACATGGACTGGTCGTGCACCAAAGCGTACGCGGTCGGCACAATGGGCAATGTTTATTTGAATGTGCGCGGGCGCGAACCGCAGGGAAGCATAGAGACTGGAGACTATGAGACTGTGCGCGATGAGGTTATCGCCACAATGCGCGAGTTGCAAGACCCGGAAACGCGCAGACCAATTTTCGATTTTGTCTATCGCCGCGAAGAAATTTATCATGGCGACGCATTGGATGAAGCGCCCGACGTAATCGGTTTGATAGACGGTCCGTATCACATCGCCGCCGTAGATTGGCGTGGTGTGAGCGCGTCACACAATGTTGTCGAAAAAGTTGGCAATCAATTGTTGTTCGTCAGCGACACATCGGGACAGCATCGCATGGACGGCATTCTGATTGCGAAGGGCGCGGGTATTTCACTCCATCGCTCCATCACTCCATCTCCCCATCTCATTGACCTTGCCCCAACCATTTTGCAATTGCTTGGCGAACCGATTCCCACCGACATGGACGGACACGCGGTCAACGGATTGATAGCGGATAAGCGGATGGTGGATTACGCGCCTGCCGTAAAATTTGAAAACGCGATGGATGGCGCATATTCGGACGCGGAACAAAAAGAAATCGAGGAACGGTTGGCGGGGTTGGGATATTTGGGGTAGGAAATAAAAAACCGGCCCTGCCTGGGAGCCGATTCTCACCGTTCTCACCCGCTGCAGCAGATGGGCGGAGCATGCTCGCGCCGACGGAATAACACCAACACAATTGGAGTAGCCACCCCAGGCCTTACGAGTCCGGTCTGAAAGTAGTATAGGACAATCAGCGCGCGTCGTCAAATAGCGGAAACAAACTTTGAAGGGCGAATATTCGGATGCGGAACAAAAAGAAATCGAGGAACGGTTGGCGGGGTTGGGGTATTTGGGGTAGGATAGTTACGTAGTGCCTGCCCAAAGGCGCCTGCCCCAAAGGACGGTGAACTATGGCAATCGCGCTGAAAACAATTTCAGCCCATGTTGCGCAGGAGCGCGCTCAAGAATTTTTGCGTGAGAATGAATTGACTCGTTTCTCGGTTGGCGCGCCGCGCCGGATGGTTTCTGCGTTGCGCAGTGTATGGAGCGTGCCTATCGAACTGCGCTATCCAAATTATGGCTCGGTTGGTGAAGTGGGTGTGATTGCGGTGGATGAGGAAACGGGCAATGTTGTGGCATGGACACCACGCGAAGAGATGTTGACTAACGCAGGCGAACTTTATTCCGAGCAACATGAGCAAATTTCAAAAACGCGCCATGTTGCGCCGCCGGAGGACCCGCGCCATCCACTAATTTATCAGCGTGAAGGCGCGGCAGGATATGAACCTGCGATTCGCGGTACGGGTGTCCGCGTGCGCGCAATCGTTCAATACAATCAGCTTTATGATGGAAATATAGAGCGCATCCTTGAGGCGGTTCGGCATATCTCTACGGAACAGGTGCGCGCAGCGTTGGCGTATCACGCTGACCACACGGATGAGATTGATTTTTTTATCGCCGAAAATGGCAGTGACTATTTGGAATATGTAATGAGAGAGTGGGAGCGTCGTCAGTCCAAAGCAGGCACAAGCACAGAACCCAACGCATAATGACCACCGAAAATGACTCTGCGCGTGAACCAACGCTCTACCTCATTCCCTATTTTGACGAAGACTTTGATCTCAACGTCATGGACGCGCTGCGGGAACGAGGATACGAGGTCTATTCGGCGCGGGATAAGGGTTTCACCACGGAAAAACTGGGTAGGAAAGTAAGCGATGCAGAGCAATTGGCGTATGCGGTGAGCCATGCGTGGACCGTGGTCACATTCAATCGAGGCGATTTTGCAAATCTGCATACCGAGTACCTCACCAAGGGCTGGGAGCACAACGGCATCATCGTCTCGCGTCAGGTGGAAACAGGACGCGCCGTGCGCGCGTTGTTAAATCTGCTCGACCAAGTTTCAGCGGACGAGGCGCGAAATCAATTGTTGTATTTGCAGAATTTTGAATAGTGGCGTGGAACAAAAGGAAATCGAGGAATGGTTGGCGGAGTTGGGGTCTTTGGGATAGGAAAGGGGAAGGAGGCTGCCATGTTTCAACTATCTCACGAATTTGTCTCACCGGAAGAATATCTCGCGCTCGAAGAAACCTCGCGCGACAAGCACGAGTATTGGTTTGGCGAAACCTACATGATGGCGGGAACGTCGCGTAATCACAATATCATTACGGGAAATGTGTACATGTCTCTACGCCAAAAACTCGCCGCGAAATCTTGTACGGTGTTCCAATCGGATGTGCGCTTGCGTTCGCCGCTCGAAGAAGTTTATACCTATCCCGATGTCATGGTCATCTGCGGCAAAATCGAGATTGACCCGCGTCAACAAGATACGGTGATGAATCCGTAGGTGATTGTCGAAGTGTGGTCGGATTCGACAGAAGATGATGATCGCGGTCCCAAATTCAAAATGTATCGTAAGATTCCTTCGTTGCGCGAGTACGTAATGATTGACCAGTCCGCGCCTTACATCGAACACTATCGGCGTGACGGACATTTTTGGGTTTTGCAAACGCTGGATGGATTGGAGGCAGTTTTGCGCTTGCGTTCATTGGATTGTGAAATTGATTTGACTGAAATTTATCGTCAGGTCGAATGGGCTGAACAAAAACCAAAATCAAAGAAACGCAAAAAATCATAACAAATTGAAAATCAAAGGAACGGCGCATACTCGGACGCGGAACAAAAAGAAATCGAGGAACGGTTGGCGGGGTCGGGGTATTTGGATTGAACTCAAAACTCAAGAAATGATCATATCTTATGCCTGCACCAAAAAACTATTATCGCGTCTTGCAAGTTGATCCAGAAGCGGAACCAGAAGTTATCGAATCCGCGTACAAGCGGTTGGCGCGCAAGTATCATCCTGACATGAATCCATCTGCGGATACCAATGCGCGGATGAAAGAACTCAACGAGGCATACGCGGTTTTGCGCGATCCGACGAGGCGGAAAGAATACGACCAAGTCCGCGCCAGGAGCAATCAACAAGCGTACACCGAACCAAAGAGAGAAACGAACCAAGCACCACGGACAGAAACAAAATCACCACCGCGCTCTGAACCCAAAACGCCAACTGGAGTGGTTTGCCCAAAATGTGGTCAGCGCAATTCGCTTGACGAGATTTATTGTCAAAGGTGTCTCCATCAGTTGAAAGCTGAACGCTTTTGCGTCAACTGCGGCGCACAGATATTGAGCGGCGCACAGTTTTGCTTGAACTGTGGACGACGCGTCTAATTTGGTCTATGCAATGTCCTAACTGCGCTAAAACTATCCCCAATACCGCAAAATTCTGCGCCTATTGCGGGACCTCCTTCACGCCCAAACCCGCGCCGCCGACCACCGCGCCTGGCTCTGCTGCGGGCGCGCGACGCTGGCGGCTGGGGGTGGGCTTGCTGGGCGCGGGAGTGCTGTTCGGCGTGTTGGCAAGTCTGCTCCTACGCGGCGCGCCCACAACGGTCGTCGTGCGCGAAACAGCCATCGTCAGAGAAACAGCGGTTGTGCCGCAAACGGTCGTCGTGCGCGAAACAGCCATTGTCATAGACACCGCGACGCTTGTGCCGCCACCACAGGACGAAAATGTGACGGTTGTGCCGCCATCACAGCCCGAAAATGCGCTCATGGTCTTAGTGCCAGCAGGGGAGTTCGCCATGGGTAGTGAGAATGGCGGAGATGACGAAAAGCCCGTTCATACCGTTTATCTGGACGCGTTCTGGATTGACCAGCACGAAGTGACCAACGCGCAATACAAGCAGTGCGTGGAAACGGGAAAGTGTCAACCCCCTGCGGAGAATAAATCTTACACTCGCGATTCGTATTACCGCAATTCGCAGTATGACAACTATCCCGTGATTTACGTTTCATGGAATGATGCGCGGGATTACTGCCAGTGGGCGGGCAAACGGCTGCCGACGGAAGCGGAATGGGAAAAAGCCGCGCGGGGCACAGATGCGCGCACGTATCCTTGGGGCAATGACTTTGACGCTAGCCGTGTGAATGCAGAGAACAAGATTGGAGATACGACCGCCGTTGGCAATTACCCGAATGGGGCGAGCCCCTACGGCGCGTTGGATATGGCGGGGAATGTGTGGGAGTGGGTAGCAGATTGGTACGGCTCATCTTATTACAGCAATTCACCGCGCACGAACCCGCAAGGTCCAACTTCGGGGCAGAGTCGTGCGCTGCGTGGCGGCTCGTTCGACTTCAATTCGGGCGTCGCGCGTGCGGCGTACCGCGTCCTCTTCCACCCGTCGAGCCGTTACGACGGTATCGGGTTTCGTTGCGCCCAGTAGTTCTCCCTGTTTCTGAACTTCTGATTTCTGTATTCTGATTTCTGAAACCAGAAAAAATTTTTGAAATGCGGGCGAAGGATGAAAATATACAAAATGATTCAACCCAAACTATACCTCACCCCCGAAGAATATCTGGCCGTGGAAGAAACTTCGCGCGACAAACACGAGTATTGGTTTGGCGAAACGTACATGATGGCGGGAACGTCCATCAACCACAACCAAATCGTGAACAACACGTTCAAGGCGTTTGACCGAAAACTGGAAGGACAACCTTGTCGTGTTTTTACCAGCGATATTCGTTTACGCTCACTCCAGGATGATGTCTACACCTATCCCGACGTCATGGTGATTTGCGGCGAAATCGAAATTGACCCGCGTCAGCAAGATACGGTGATGAATCCACAAGTGATTGTCGAAGTGTGGTCGGATTCTACACAAGATTACGATTGCGGGGCGAAATTCAAAATGTATCGCAAGATTCCGTCGCTGCGCGAATATGTGATGATTGACCAAGCCGCGCCGTATATCGAACACTATCGGCGTGACGGACATTTTTGGGTCTTGGAGACGTTGGAAGGCATGGATGCAAAACTGCGCCTGCGTTCATTGGATTGTGAAATTGATTTGGCGGAAATTTATCGGCAAGTCGAATGGGCTGAACCAAAACCAAAAGCGCGCAAGCGCAAGAAATAAGAGTCACGCGCTAAACCTGCGGCGGGTGCCATCCAGCTAACACCCAGTACTGACGCGCGGGCACGATATACTCGTTATTCATGCGCAGGGCATTTACGGTGGCGCGACCGATTGCAGTAATGCCGATAATTTCGATTCCGCTTTCATTCCATCGAAAATGCTCATTCCAAGTTTGAGTGCGTGGGTTGAACAGGGGAATTGCTTCTTGCGTGAGCGGATCGAGCGCGTGCGTTTTTACTGCTTTGAATGTGTTGCACCACGCGCAAGCGAGACAAAGATTGTCGAATTCGGAGACGCCGCCCAGCGCAAGCGGAACAATATGCTCGATGTGCATTTGCGCGCCGCTGATTTCTTGCCTAGTCAAGCAATATTCACAGCGATGACGCGCGGCGAGTGCAACGCGTTGGCGCAGTTCTTCAGAGAGATAAGCCATGATGCGAGGGATTACGAATTCGCAAGGAGCGGATTTCCGCTGCGTAGACTCAAAAGTGCAAATGCGCGCGCTTTACGCAATGTGACACGACCATATTCGGTGCGCAAGGCATCCAGCATTTTTTCTTCCGCTGCCGTTAAAGGTCGTTCCGCTTGAAGTTCGTTTAACGCGGTTAATTGTGCCTGTTGCTCTGTGGAAAGTTGGCTGCGGGCAATGCGCCACAATTCGTCTGTTTGCATCAGCGTCATTCGCGCCAGTTCCTGTTGCATGTCAAGAGGCGCTTGTTCCACGTCGGGCAAACTCGCCGCCAAGGTGGCGGTGAGAACCTGTTCAAGCGGCAGATGCAAATTGAATGCGGTTTGCTTGGCGCGCTGCATGACCGCATCGGGCAACACCAGAGTTATGCTTTCGGACATTCGGCTCCTTTCCCGAAGCATTATACGCGTGCAGTCGAGAATTGGCAATGAATTCGCAAAAAACACAAAGGGAAAACGAAACACCATGACTAATCAATACATCGGCGAAATCGCCCCACACGGCGGTACGCTCATCAATCGCGTCGTCACGGGCGCGGAACGCGAAAAAATGGGTACGCGCGCGGAACAAGCGAAAAAGGAACATCACTATCGAACGCTCAATTCCGTGAATTTGTCCGACCTCGAAATGATTGCGGTGGGCGCGATGAGTCCGCTCACCGGATTTATGGGCAAGCAAGATTATGAAAATGTAGTCAACAACATGCGGCTCGCGAACGGGTTGCCGTGGAGCATTCCGGTGACATTGCCCGTGTCGCGCGAACTCGCGGACAATTTTGACATCGGCAAAGACATTGCGCTCGTCGAATCGGACGGACATCTCGTCGGGCTTTTGGAACTCAAAGAAAAATTCGATTACGCCAAGGTGCATGAAGCGAAAATGGTGTATCGCACCGACGAAGAAAAACATCCCGGCGTCGCGCGTTTGTACGCACAAGGCGATGTATATCTCGCGGGTGATGTATGGCTGATTGACATGCCGCATCAAGCGAAAACGGAATTTCCCGAATTTCGTCATACCCCGCAGCAAACGCGCGAAATGTTTGCGCGGAACGGTTGGCGCAAAATCGTCGCGTTCCAAACGCGCAATCCAATTCATCGCGCGCACGAGTACATTCAAAAGACCGCGCTCGAAATCGTGGACGGTTTGTTTTTGCACCCGCTCGTCGGCGAAACGAAAGGGGACGACATTCCCGCCGATGTGCGCATGGAATCGTATCAATCGCTCTTGCGCGATTATTATCCCGCCGACCGCGTGCTGCTCGGCGTGTTCCCCGCGGCGATGCGTTACGCGGGACCGCGCGAGGCAATTTTCCACGCGCTGTGCCGCAAGAATTACGGCTGCACGCACATCATTATCGGACGCGATCACGCGGGCGTCGGAACGTATTACGGCACGTACGACGCGCAGTTAATCTTCAGTCAATTTGAGCCGCAAGAAATCGGCATTACGCCGATGATGTTCGAGCACACGTTCTATTGTCGCAAGTGCGGCGGCATCGTTTCGTCCAAAACGTGTCCGCATCCCAAACAAGACCACATCGTGTTGAGCGGCACCCAAGTGCGCCAAATGCTCGAACGCGGCGAGATGCTTCCGCCCGAATTTACGCGCCCCGAAGTTGCCCAAATTTTGATGGACGGGATCGCTAAAAAAAAAGCGGGGAATCAGTGAGCAGTAATCAGTTATCAGTAACCAGTGACCAGTCATCAGTCATCAGTCATCAGTCGTCAGTCATCAGTCGTCAGACGACGGCAGACAGTGAGCAATCAACAGTGAGCAATCAACAGTCTCCAGTCTCGAGTCTCCAGTCTCCCAATTTCCAATTCGCGCGCGGCAAGAAAAAGCACGTCCTCGTCATCGGTCTCGATTGCGCGGAACCGTCGCTCGTGTTCCAGCAGTATCGCAACGAATTACCGAATCTGAATTATCTCATGTCGAACGGCGTGTGGGGCGAACTCGAGTCGGTGTTGCCGCCGATTACGGTGCCCGCATGGGCGTGTTCGCAAACGTCGAAAGATCCCGGCACGTTGGGCATTTACGGTTTTCGCAACCGCGCGGATTATTCGTACGAAAAAATGACGATTGCGAATTCGCGCTCGGTGGTCGAACCCGCGACGTGGGATTATCTCGGACGCGTCGGCAAACAGTCGTATCTCATCGGCATTCCGCCGTCGTACCCGCCGAAACAAGTGAACGGCGCGATGGTCGGCTGTTTTCTTTCGCCCAATGTCAACAGCAAATTCACGAATCCCGAAGCGCTGCGCGAAGAAATTTTGCGCGTCGCGCCCAATTACGCGGTGGACGCGGAAAATTTTCGCACCGAAAACAAACAATGGTTGTTGGAAAAAATTTATGAAATGACACAAGCGCGTTTCAAAGTAATTCAGCATTTGATGAAAACGCGCGACTGGGACTATTTCATGTCGGTCGAGATCGGCGTAGACCGTTTGCATCACGGGTTCTGGAAATATCACGACCCGAAACATATCAAGCACGAGCCGCGCAATCCGCTGCTGAATTCGATTCACGATTATTACGTGTGGCTCGACAAGCAAATCGGTGCGACGCTCGAACTGATTGACGACAACACCAGCGTCATCGTGATGAGCGACCACGGCGCGAAACGCATGGACGGCGGCATTTGCATCAACGAATGGTTGATGCAAAACGGGTATCTCGCGCTCGATGAAAAACCCGAAGGCGTGATTCCGTTGTCCAAAGCGAAAATCAATTGGAACAAAACGCGTGTGTGGGGCGAAGGCGGATATTATTCGCGCGTATTCCTTAACGTGCAGGGACGCGAACCGAACGGCATCATTCCGCCCGACCAGTACGAAAGGGTGCGCGACGAATTGATTGCCAAATTCACGGCGCTGCCCGATCACGAAGGCAAGCCGATGAAGACGAACGCGTTCAAACCGCATGATGTGTACAAAAAAGTGAACGGCGTCGCACCTGACCTCATTGTGATTTGGGGCGATTTGTACTGGCGCGGCGTCGGCTCGCTCGGTTCGGGTGAAATCTACACGTTTGAAAATGACACCGGTCCCGACGACGCGAATCACGCGCAGCAGGGCATGTACATCTATTTCGACCCGAAACGCAAACTCGGCGGGCGCGAACTGAAAGGTTCCAAACTCGTTGACATTGCGCCGACGGTGTTGAATGAATTCGGAATGCCGATTCCGTCTGACATGATCGGCAAAATCACGAATAATGCTCGAAGCAAGTGAAAGGCACGAAATGAAAAACCAAATTATTGTAATGGAGAAGAAGAAGAAAATCGCGCTCGTCGCACACGATCACAAAAAGCAAGACCTCATCGAATGGGCGCGTTTCAACAAAGGATCCCTTTCAAAACACGAACTCTTTGCAACGGGGACGACGGGCAAAATTCTCGAAGAAGAATTGGGACTGCCGATCAATCGTTTGCAAAGCGGTCCACTCGGCGGTGACCAGCAAATTGGCGCGAAAATTGCCGAAGGCGCGATTGACTTTGTCATTTTCTTTTGGGATCCGCTCGAAACGCTGCCGCACGATCCCGACGTCAAAGCGCTTTTGCGCATCGCGGTGGTGTGGAACATTCCCGTGGCATGCAATCGCGCGTCCGCCGATTTCATTATTTCTTCGCCGATGATGACGCAAGCGTACGAACGCATCGTGCCCGATTACGACGAATATCGCGAACGAACCATTACGGAACTCGAACCGGACATCGAACCGGTAACAATCTCATCTCACATCAGGTAAAGGTGCATGGAACATCAAGGATTCACTCTCTGGTTTACCGGACTCTCCGGCGCAGGCAAGACCACCGTCTCGCGCGTGATCGAACAAGAGTTACGCGCGCGCGGCTTGAAAATCGAAGTGCTCGATGGCGACGTGGTGCGCGAAAACCTATCGAAAGGATTGGGCTTTTCCAAAGAAGATCGCGACACGAACATTCGCCGCATCGGCTGGGTATGCGAAGTTTTGTCGCGGAACGGCGTCGTCGCCATCGCGGCGGCGATTTCGCCCTATCGCGAAATTCGCGACGAACTGCGCGGTAAGATTGGCAATTTTGTCGAAATCTATGCCGAATGCCCCATTCCCGTTTTGGCGGAACGCGACGTAAAAGGTTTATACAAAAAAGCGCTCGCGGGCGAAATTAAAAATTTCACCGGCGTCAACGATCCATACGAACCGCCGCTCCATCCCGAAGTGGTCTATCATTCCGACCGCGAGACGGTGCAGGAATCCGCGCAGAAAATTTTGTGCAAGTTGGAGGAGTTGGGGTATATTCCCGTACGGGAGATGGCGTACTGAAAGATAGGAGCCGAGAATGAAACAGGAACATCGTCGTGAAAAACGGCTTGCCCGTAATGGCGCGCCGCGCCGCGCCCATAGCGTCAAGCGCTCGACCTTACACTCGCGAGGTCGCTCCGTCTCTTGATACCTGCGCGCGCAAATTCGTGTAAAGGGCAAATCGAAAAACCACATGGATCGGGATTGATTTCTCATAGATGCATTGCTGATGGCAAAACGCAAAGAACGAATCCTGATTGTTCTGGACACCAATGTTTTTGTAATCGGTTTTCGGAACAAATATCCCCAGTCCGCCATTTCACGAATTTGGCGCTTGTGGCTGCGGCGCGACCTTCAACTTGCCATCTCGCCCGAAATCGCTCAAGAATACGAGGAGATTTTGGACCGGTTAGGCGTTGATCCGGGTCTCCTCAACGAATTCATACGCGAGTTGCCCACACGCGAAACTGTGACATGGATATACTTGGGGCGTCGCATAAAGATCGAGCGTGATCCTGATGACGAAATCATTTTATCCACAGCAGATTCAGCACAAGCCAAGTACCTGGTGACTCTGGACAAAGATCTGTTGGAATTGCCGTGGGCAGAACGCCGCCGTTTCAAATTCGAAATCGTCACGCCCGCGCAATTTCTCGAACGCATCACATAATTGCCCTCATTTCCCTTGTTTCCGTCTGCCAAAGGAAATGAGGGAACTGAGGGAAATTTTTTCATGGAACGCCTTCGTCTCGGTCTCATCGGTTACGGCTATTGGGGTCCGAATCTCGCGCGCAATTTTCATCAATTGCCCGAGGCGTGGCTCGTCGCGTGCGCGGATGCCGACGTTTCACGTTTGACCGAAGCCGCGCGCCTCTACCCCACCATC
>JACQWQ010000171.1 GCA_016209205.1 Chloroflexota bacterium | reverse complement strand
AAACCGTTGACCCAAGACGAATTTGTGCAACAGGTGCGCGAGCGCGAGCTGGCGAACTTGAAAAAGAAAGCGGCACGCCTCGGTTTTACGTTGGCAGAAGCAACCAGTTGATTCCGCTCTGCACAAGTTTCTGAGCAGGAAACGGAGTTGAACTCCGCATCGGACCGCGCGTGAAATACGTTCCGCCGAGAAAGGGACGGCGCGCAAATTTGCGTTGGTAATGGGTTGCACTCTGTTACCTGACGTTCGGTAAGGGAAAGATTTGACGAAAATTTTCACTAGTTTGGGACACGATTTGGACTTTGGTCGAACAAACTATCATCATCACACGACAATTGTTGTAGTACTCTTGACACCGAGAAGGAGGTCAATGTGGATTTCTTTCAGACCAGACCCATGCGCTGGCTGCGGGACTATTTCAATACACATCCGCGCGCAGAACATTATGTTTCAGACGCTCTGATCCCAGTCGAAGCGATCATTAAAAAGCCGCTGTTTGGCTGTCAGGAATGTGGACAGTGTTTGCTCCATGAAAATGGATTTGTCTGCCCGATGCGCTGTCCAAAGAATTCACGTAACGGTCCGTGTGGCGGCGTGCGCGCCAATGGACACTGTGAGGTTTACCCCGAACGCTGGTGCGTCTGGTATCGCGCCTATTATCAATCGCAACGGCTCCCCGTCTGGCGCGAACATATCTTTCAAATCCACCGCCCCGTGAATTGGCAGCTCTATCAAGCCTCGTCCTCCTGGATCAATATGCTCACCGGACGCGACGTCGGCATCAAGCCAACGCTTCCGGTGAAACCGAAAGCGGCAAAGCAAATCCCACCGAAAGTCACGGCGCAATGAATTAGAAAATGGAAATTGGAAATTGGAAAATGGAAATTGGAAATTGGAAATTCAAACGCGCCGTTCTTTGACGCACGAATTTCTAATTTTGAATTTCCAACTTTGAATTCTGAATTTCTAATTTTGAATTCTGATGAGGCATAGCATGGACGAACAATACACGAGCCGTCTCGAACAAGCCCTGCGTACGACGCATTTTGCCGTCACCGCGGAACTAGGACCGCCGAAAAACGCGGACGCGGAAGTGATTCGCGCCAAAGGCGACTTGCTGCGACACTGCGCCGACGCGCTCAACATCACCGACAATCAAACTGCCATCGTGCGCATGTCCTCCATTGCAGGCGCGCAACTGCTGATGCAACAAGGCATCGAGCCAGTGATTCAGATGACGTGCCGCGACCGCAACCGCATCGCGATGCAGTCTGATTTGCTCGGCGCACACGCGCTGGGCGTCCGCAACGTCCTGTGTCTGACGGGCGATCACATGGTTGGCGGCAACCATCCCGAAGCGCGCAAAGTATTCGATCTCGATTCGGTGAATCTGGTGGCGATGGTACGTGGGCTGAATGAAGGCAAGTTTCAATGCGGCGAAGAATTGAAACCCGCGCCGCGTTTTTTCATTGGCGCGGTAGAGAATCCGTTTGCGCCGCCCTACGAATTTCGCCCGCACCGCTTAAAGAAAAAAATTGACGCGGGCGCGCAGTTCATTCAAACGCAAATGATTTTCAATGTCACGCGCTTTAAAGACTTTATGGCGCACGTTTGTGAATTGGATTTGCACGAACGCGCATTTATCCTCGCCGGCGTGGGTCCGTTGAAATCGCCGGGCATGGCGCGCTATATGCGCGATAACGTCGCCGGAATGGAGATGCCGGACGAATTGGTGAAACGCATGGAAGGTACGCCCAAAGACAAGTGGCGCGCGGAAGGCATCAACATTTGTGTCGAGATTATCGAACAGATGAAAGATATCGCCGGCATCGCGGGCGTGCACATCATGAGCATCGAGTGGGAAGAAGCGGTCCCGCGCATTGCTGCGCAAGCAAAGCTTTTGCCGCGCCCGCATGAGTTGGAAACGGAGGACGTCGCGCAACCGGCGTTGCATTGACGTTTGACTCGTGACGTTTTACGTTTCACGTTTCAGAATTTGCCCTCGTCAAACGTCAAACGTCAAAGTGTTATGCGCATTCTAATTTTTTCCGACCTGCACGCGAACCTTGAGGCGTTGATGGCATTACAGCACGTCGAGCCCCAACCCGACGCGTTGTTCTTTCTCGGCGACGCGGTCGGGTATGGACCCGATCCGCTCGTGTGCATGACCTGGCTCAAGAACAATGCGACCGTATGGGTGCAAGGCGATCACGATGCGGCCGCGGCGACGGGCGCAGATTGCGTCTCGCCGGAGGAATGGCTTCAAGTCGCCCACGCCACGCGCCGGATCAATCGTACGCTGCTGCCGCACCCGTCGCTCGTTTATCTCGGCGCGCTGTCGCCGACGGCGGAACGGGAACAGGGCGGCGCGCGTTTTTGGTTGACGCATCGCGCGGGCCCACGTTTGGATGTGCTAACGGCATCGCATCGAGCTTTGGAAAAAGCATTCGATGGCATCGCGGCAGATGTAATTCTGAGCGGACATACGCACGTGCCGCTGCTACGGCGGGTGGGACAACGGTGGTTGGTGAATCCGGGCAGTCTCGGACAACCGCGCCACGGTTTGCCGAGCTGCACGTACGCGGTGTGGAACGACGGCGATTTGAAGATTCAACACATTGACTATGACCCACGGGCGACGATTCAAAAATTGGCGCTGCTGCCGCTCGATCCCGAACACGTTGTGCGTTTGCAGGAAACGTTGAGAGTAGGAATGTAAATTATCATTGCGAGTGCGACGTGAAGTGTGGATTTTTCCTGCCTGCTATGCAGGCGAAAAATCACACTTCATTTGTCGCACGAAGCAATCTCCCTGCGATTGGCGTTGAGATTGCTTCTGTCGCATGCGATGTGCGATGCAGTTCATCGCCTACATCGCCGCGCTCCCTCGCAATGACATGTCGAGGAATCAATGCGGATTCTCGCAGTCACGACCGGGCTATATGGCGAGCGTATCGCCGAGAATGTACGCGCCCATGCGCCAAAGAAATGGCGCGTTCAAGAATGGCGCGCGCCCGCGCGCTATCCGCTCGTGATTGACGAACCACGCGATTTTCTCCCCGCCCGCTTTGATTCCGCCGATTTGATCCTGGCGCTCGGCGAACATCCCGGCGTCGCCGAATTGATTCCCGATATTTGCAAAATGACCGGCGCGCAAGCGGTCATTGCGCCGGTTGATAACAACGCGTGTCTGCCCAAAGGATTGGCGAATCAACTGCGCGGTTGGCTGAGTGAAATTGGCGTCACGAGTGTTTTTCCCAAACCATTCTGTTCGCTCACCGAAAATTCGTACAGTTTGCGCAAACAGCGCGTCGAGTACGACAACGCGTTGATTGCGGAGTTTGCGCGCCATTTCGGAATGCCGCGTTTTAGCGTCGCGGTGCGCGACGGGAAAATTCAATCCGTCGCGGTCGAGCGCGCGTCGCCGTGCGGGTGCAGTGAATTTGTCGCGAACGGTTTGGCGCAGGTTCCCGTCAACGACGCGGAATTTGGCGCGGGGATGCTGCACCATCATTATCCCTGCCTCGCGGCGATGGGCATGGATCCCGATTATTCGGATACATTGATGCACGTATCAGGAAACTTGACGGTGGATGCGATTGTGCATGTGGTGAAACCACACCGCCAAATCGCGTATCTGAAACCGAGGTAACGAAAATGGCGAGCGCATTTTTGGACAAGGAACCGCAGCCGACGCCGGAACAAATTCTGCAAGTACTCGGCGCGAAACGCATGTTGTGGGAACAAATTGCTGCATTCATGGGCGCGCAATATGATTTGCCGGGCGAATTCAAGTATTTTGGCAAAAATTCCGGGTGGGACGTTTGGTTTCGCAAAGCCGGCAGGACACTCGTCCAACTCACACCCCAAAGCGGGAAATTCACGGCGCTGGTCGTATTGGGCGGCGCAGAGGCAGCGCGGGCGAACGAATTGTCATTGGGGAAAAAAGTCAGAAAAATTTTCGACGCCGCGCGTCCCCTGCACGATGGACGCTGGCTCTTTATTCCAGTCACGACCGCCAGAGATGTCAAGGACATTTTGCATTTGGTGCAAATCAAACGCCCACTGAAACACAAGCAGCAGTGAGCAGAGGATAAGCAATCCATACCCGGCGATACACGCTATGCGATTCGCGTTACGCCAACGGAGGAATCATGGAACGACTGTTTCTTATCATCCCGAAAGTGTATGCCGATCATCACGTCACGCGCGTGCGGCAGTTGTTGTTTGCCCTGAACGGCGTGGAAGATGTGTATGCGAGTTCGGCGTTCAAAGAAGTCGCCGTGCAGTTTGACCCCGAAAAAATTTCGCGCGCGCAATTGCTCGATGCGCTCACCGATGCGGGCTATGCGCCGGGCGACCCCGAGGTCGTCGAACGCACGCCCGACCACACCTCCGACCCGGCGTGGGATGTGCTCGCGCAGCGCGTCGTGACAACCAATCCGGTGGATTTGCAAATGTCGGGAGAGTTTCGCAAGTATTAAGAGCCAGTTATCAGTTATCAGTTATCAGTTATCAGTTATCAGTCATCAGTCATCAGTCATCAGTCATCAGTCATCAGTCATCAGTCATCAGTTGTCGGTCAGCAGTCGTCAGTGGTCAGACACTGGTCACTGATTACTGATTACTGATCACTGATTACTAACCACCGACCACTGATTATTGACCGCGAGGAGAGAGCTAATGCCAAAAGAGACTATTGTCCGCACAATTGATCCCGCTGCCGAACAAGTGTTGAAACGTGCAGATGCGTTGGGCTATTCGACCGCGTTTTCGCGCGCGGCAAAATTGCAGCCGTGCCCGATTGGCGAAAGCGGCGCGTGCTGTTCCGTGTGCGACATGGGACCGTGCCGCCTCGTCGCGCCGAAAGGACAACCACTGCCGACCGGCGTCTGCGGCGCGACGATTGACACGGTGACGGCGCGCAACATGGCGCGTCACATCGCCGCCGGAACTGCCGCGCACAGCGATCACGGACGCGATTTGTTGTTCACGCTGTTGGCGATTGCCGAAAAACACGCGCAGGGTTATGAAATTCGCGATCCGGCGAAATTGAAAACCATCGCCGCGTATTTTGGCGTCAAGACCGACGGGCGCGCCGTCAACGAGATTGCCAAAGAGGTCGCCGAAAAAGGGCTTGCCGATTTTGGCAAACAAAAAGGCGAATTGCTGTACGTCGCGCGTGCGCCGCAAAAACGCCAAGAGATTTGGCGCAAGCTCGGCATCACGCCGCGCGGGATTGACCGCGAAGTCGTGGACATTTTGCATCGCACGCACATGGGCGACGATCAAGATGCGGAACATATTTTGCTCGGCGCGCTGCGCGCCTCGCTCGCGGATGGCTGGGGCGGTTCGATGATGGCGACGGATATTTCGGACGTGATGTTTGGCACACCGTCGCCGCTCGTGTCGCAAGTGAATCTCGGCGTGTTGAAACTCGATCAAGTCAATCTCGTCATTCACGGACACGAACCCACCCTTTCAGAAATGATTGTGAAAGCGGCGTACGATCCCGAGTTGGTCGAGTATGCCAAGACCAAAGGCGCGACAGGCATCAACCTCTGCGGTATTTGCTGCACCTCGAACGAAACCTTGATGCGGCAGGGCGTACCGAGCGCGGGCAATTTCTTGAATCAAGAGCTCGCAATTATCACGGGCGCGGTGGATGCGATGATTGTTGACGTGCAGTGCATCATGCAGTCGCTCTCGCCGCTGTCGCAAAAATTCCATACCAAGTTCATTACCACGTCGTCGAAAGTAAAGATCGAAGGCGGCACGCACATTGAATTTAACGAAGACCATGCGTATGACATTGCCAAAGAAATCGTGCGCGTGGCGATTGACAATTATCCGAATCGCGGCGCGGTGGAAATTCCGAACGAGTTGTGCGACTGTGTGCCGGGCTTTTCGCACGAATACATTCGCTACATGCAAGGCGGCGTGTTTCGCGGCTCGTTCCGCCCGTTGAACGACGCGGTGATGAGCGGGCGCTTGCGCGGGGTCGCGGGCGTGGTCGGCTGCAACAATCCGCGCACGACGCAGGATGCCGCGCACAATTACATCGTCAAGGAATTTTTGAAAAACGATGTGCTGGTGGTGCAAACGGGCTGCGGCGCGCTGGCGAACGCGAAATACGGATTGCTCACCGGCGAAGCCGCACTCGAATACGCGGGGCCCGGCTTGCGCGAAGTATGCGAAGCGATTGGCATTCCGCCCGTGCTGCACATGGGTTCGTGCGTGGACAATACGCGCATCCTCACCGTCCTCACCGAAATGGCAAGCGAAGGCGGTTTAGGCGAAGACATTAGCGACATTCCCGGCGTCGGCATTGCACCCGAATGGATGAGCGAAAAGGCGCTGACAATCGGTGCGTACTTTGCCGCGAGCGGCGCGTACGTCATCTTTGGCGTGAATGCGCCGACGAGCGCGAGTGCACGCGTCGTCAAACTGATGAGCGAAGGTTGGGAAAATTTGGTGGGCGGCAAAATGGAATTTGTGCCCGATCCGCAAGAAATTGTGAAACGCTCACTCGCGCACATTGACGCGAAACGCGCGGCGTTGAAACTGCCCGCGTACGATCCGACCAAGTACGGTCAATCGGGCGATGAACGCATCAAGGCATTGTTGGCGAAACAAGACGAAGAACGCAAGCAGGCGTTGTACGGTTGGGTGCACGCGCACGCAGAAGCGCACGTACACGCGCACGAAGACGGACATGAGCATGCGCCTGAACACGCGCACGCGCAGCCCGTCTAAAGGGAAAGGATGTTCAACGGAGAGCGCCAACCCACGTATCGTGCTGTCCTTGTCGGCATTGTAGCCCTGGGAGTTTTGTTGCTGTTTCTTTGCTCGCTCTCTCGGGTCGTCAAGCTGGCAGGCGCAGCCCTGTTCTTTGTCCCGCAGCAGTTGGGCATACTCCAGCAGGTCAAATCGGATCAGGTTCGCGCGATTGATTTGCGCGCGTCGCCGACGCCGGTTGAATTTACTGAAGCGGGTAAATATGTCGTGTATACGGACAGTCTAGACCTGCTCGAGATTACAGACCAGCTTGCAGAGACGCGCGCCGAGCCCTGGTTGGTCATCCGCTCTCGGGCGACCGGAGAGATGGCGCCGGTGGAATTCATCCGACGCGGTGTGACCGTTTTGGATTCACCGCAGGTGAACGGGAGAGCGCTCTTTACCTTTGAAATTGTCGAGCCAGGGGACTATCTGATCACCCACCCGACGCGACAGTTGGCGCTCACCCTGGTTCCCGACTATGTGACCGGCAACGAATGGCGGATCGGGCTGGTCGTGGCAGCCGAGTTCGTCATCGTGGGTGGATTGGTTGCCCTGGTGTTCCTGCCGCCCTATTGGCGGCGCAAGCGCGAACGGGACGAAATACGGAAACGTAAACGCCAAGCGGTGGATCGAGTCTGGCAAAGATTGAGTGAGGCGAATCGGGATAAACAAACTTGACACGCGCATGTGAATTGAATAGCACGGGCGCGTTTAGAAAGTAGGACGGGTGACCACCGCAATCAAATGGTCGGCATACTTCCATGCGTTCCCAAAGACACTCACGGAAATTTCTACCGGACCCGTGTCGAGACGCGGATCGTGAATGAGGATTCCAGACTCGGAAAACCCGACGATGACAATGGTATGCAGGTAATCGGCGCCTTCCGAGTCAACAATGGATTGCAATGCGCCCGTCCACACAAAGGCAATAACAGGGATGCCGCGTTCGATGATCTGGCGGAGCTCATCAAGCGTGCCGGGATAGGGCCAGGTGGCATCCACACCTAACGATTCAAGGTTGCGTAGGTGAATCGGGTGGGTACCGATACCCGGACGAGTTTTGAGCAATTGCCGGAGTTCGGTTTCTGTTCTTTCAATTCCGTACAAGCCCAAGACCATCCGGGCACAAGCTGCAACGCAGCTGTAATCACGTTCTTGCAGATAATGCGGTAAGTGAATCATAGAGGGCATCAACGCGCGTTTCGATTTCAGATGCGGATTTGAGTGAAGACTTATTGAGAACAATGGCGCCGGACTCTGCATCCATAACTAATTCGCCAAGATATTCGCGGCGTTTCATGGAAGGAAAGGCGCAAAAGATCGGCACTTTCCAATACGCGCCCTGATTGATCAGTAATGTCGGTTCGCCCGCTGACACCATTTGACCGACATTCAAGAGCAAATACGTATTGACCTTCTGCTGTGCAACAAACGGCGTGATGTTAAAACGAAAGCGCACTTGAATTGTATAGCCCACTTCAGCTTGGGGTGGGAACGTAGGCGGAGTCATTTCAATTGATTTTTCCATCTGCCCTCCATCGGTTGAAATCATAACATCGAACGCGGGGGCTGACAAGGAGTCGAGAGTACGAGTCGTTACATTGCCCAATCCGCGATTCACAGCGCAAATAACATTGTACGCGAGACGGAAGAGAGGGTAAAGACGAATATGCAGGATTACATTAAAACCTATCGTCACATGGTCACGTTGAACGACGGCGCGCACGTCCTGTTGCGCGCGCTGACCCAAGAAGACAAGAACGCACTGATTGAATTTTTCGCGCCTATCAGTCGCGAAGAGCTCAAGTTCATGCGCAACGATGTGACCGACCGCGCGCTCGTCAGCGAGTGGGTGGACAATCTGGATTATACCAAAGTGCTGCCCATCATTGCGCTGCTGAACAATCGCATTGTCGGGAACACGACCATTCATTTTCACGGGAGTGGACCGCAGCGCCATGTCGCGGAGGTGCGGGTTTTTCTGGGTAAAGAAGTGCGCAAGCGCGGGGTGGGGACTGCGTTACTGCATATCGCCATCGAGATGGCGCGCAAGATGGGTTTGCAACAGTTGGTCGTCGAAGTCGTGGCGGATCAGGTAAGTGTAATCCACGCGTTTGAAAACTTGGGTTTTGAAAAACGCGTCGTACTGACGGACTATTACATGATGCCGGATGGCGAGACGCATGACGTCATCGTCTTGATTCTGCCCCTCATACGCAAAAAAGAACAGTTCTAGAGCAAATTCGGAATTGATACAGGGGTTGTAGTGTAGCGCCTTGTGCGCGTTGGCAGCCACATTCGACGCCCACAAGTGCCTGCCCTGAGCGTAGCCGAAGGGGGCTATGCTACCACAAACAAAAATTGATACAGGGGTTGTAGTATAGCGCCTTGTGCGCGTTTGCAGCCACATTCGACGCCCACAAGTGCCTGCCCTGAGCGTAGCCGAAGGGGGCTATGCTACCACAAACAAAATAGGAATTTGCTCTAGGGTGCAAATGACTATGGCATGGTAAGAGGGCGCCGACAAGACAATTGGAACCGGCGCTCAAAGGAGACGCAATGAGCCGATACATAGCCCAATCCGCGATTCGCGGTGCAAATAACATTGTGCGAGAAACAGAAGAAATGTTGGATCGCGCGCTCGCCGAAAAAGGCGCGGACACCAAAATCGGTTTTCCCAACACGGCGTATTTTTTGCCGACGATTCTTGGATTGACCGGACGCCAAGTCGAAACAGTCGGCGATTTACAGCCGGTGATGGCGCAAGTGAAAACGCTGCTGCATCCGATTCCCGCCAACAATCGCTGGGTGCCTTATCTCGGCGAGACGCTCGATTCGGGTGTGGCAACCTTGCTCGCCGAAGAATCGCTGATGGCGCTGCACTATTTGTACGGGCAGCAGCCCGAACCGCTCGCGGGTTTTCATCTCGCGCAAGGCACCGGCGCGTTCACCTCGCCGGAATATCAAGCCGGTGACGGCGACGGGCATCTCAACGGCGCGATTGACGACATTCAATTGCGCTCGTGGGGCATTCAACTCGTGGATGGGCGCATGCCCGGCTTTGCGGCAATCGTCGGCTGCGCGAAATCGAACGAGGTCGCGGTCAAGATCGTGCGCGAACTTCAGCAGCGCAACATTTTGATTTTCCTCTGCGGCAATGTGAACGGGCGCAGCATCATTCATCAATTGCAAGAAGAAGGCGTCGAGATGGGGTACGACACGTACATCGTCCCATTCGGCACCGACACGCTTTCGGCAATTTACGCGCTCGGTTTCGCCACGCGCTCCGCGTTGACGTTCGGCGGGATGAAGGGCGGGCAAGCGCGCGAAATTCTTTTGTACAACAAAGCGCGCGTGTTTGCCTTTGTGCTCGCGTTGGGCGAAGTGGACGATTTGAAATACGCGACGGCGGCGGGCGCAATTTCGTACGGGTTCCCCGTCATCTCCGATACGGTGATTCCGCAAATTTTGCCGACGGGCGTGACGACGTACGAGCACGTCAGCTCGATGCCGTTCGAAGAAATCGAAGCGAAGGATGATTTGGAACGCGCGGAAAAATTGGTGCAAAAGTGCATCGAAGTGCGCGGCGTCAAAATCAAAATGACGCAGGTGCCGATCCCCGTACCGTACGGTTCCGCATTCGAAGGCGAAGTCGTACGCAAAGCGGATTTGCGCGTCGAGTTTGGCGGCAAACATTCGCGCTGCTTTGAATATCTGTATTCGCTGCCGATGGATAAAGTCGAGGACGGCAAAATTCAGGTCTTGGGTCCGAATCTCGATACAGTGCAAGACGGCGGCGCGATGGATGTGGGCATCGTGGTCGAAGTCGCGGGTCGCAAGATGCAAAAAGATTTCGAGCCGGTGCTGGAACGCCAGATTCATCATTTCGTCAACGGCGCGTCGGGCGTGCAGCACATCGGACAGCGCGACATTGCGTGGATTCGCGTCAGCAAAGGCGCGTTCGAAAAAGGATTCCGTCTCGAACATCTCGGCAAAATTTTGCACGCGCGTTTTCACGCGGACTTTGGCGCGATTGTGGACAAAGTACAAGTCAACCTTTTCACGAATCCCGCCGACGTGAACACGATGCTTCAAGTTGCACGCGAAGCATACGCGGAACGGAATGTGCGCCTCGCCGATCTGACCGACGAAGCGGTGGACGAATTCTATTCGTGCACGCTGTGTCAATCGTTCGCGCCGAATCATGTGTGCGTCGTTTCGCCGGAACGGCTCGGCTTGTGCGGCGCGTATAACTGGCTCGATTGCAAAGCGAGTTTCCAAATCAACCCGACCGGTCCCAATCAACCGATTCCAAAGGGGATGCAGGTGGATTCGAGCAAGGGTTATTGGGCAGGTCCAACGTCGTTCGTGCAGCAGCATTCGCACGGCAGCGTCGAACAAGTTTCGATGTACTCGATCATGGAAAATCCGATGACGGCATGTGGGTGCTTTGAATGTATCGTGATGGTCGTGCCCGAAGCGAACGGCGTGATGGTCGTCTCGCGCGAAGATACTTCGATGACGCCCGCGGGCATGACGTTCTCGACGTTGGCGGGCATGGCGGGCGGCGGTTTGCAGACGCCGGGCGTGATGGGTGTGGGCAAGTATTATCTCACGTCGAAAAAATTCCTGAGCGCGGACGGCGGTTTCAAACGCGTCGTGTGGATGTCGTCCATTCTCAAACAGACGATGGCGGAGGAATTGAAACGCGCGGCGGAATTCGCGGGCGATCCCGATTTGCTGGACAAGATCGCGGACGAAACCATTTGCACCGAAGTCCCGGACTTGGTCGCGTATCTCGAAGGCAAAGAGCATCCCGCGTTGGTGATGGATCCGTTAATGTAAACAAGTAGACAGGTAGACAGGTAAACAAGTAGACAAGTAAATAGGTAGACAAGTAGGAAGGATACCTATTTACCTGTTTACCTGTCTACCTATCCCTCCCATGACCAAACTCGTGCGCGACTATATGAAAATCGGCGTGCCAACGTGCGCGCGCGAAACGACGTTGGACGAAGTGGCGCGTATCATGACACGCGAGGGTTGCGACGCCATCATCGTGATGGACGAATATGGCGCGTGTGGGGTCGTATCGCAGACGAATCTCGTGCGCGCGTTTTCGCGCAACTATGAATTGATGACGGC
This sequence comes from Chloroflexota bacterium, assembly GCA_016209205.1. Taxonomy (GTDB): domain Bacteria; phylum Chloroflexota; class Anaerolineae; order UBA4142; family SHND01; genus SHND01. The sequence continues at coordinate 29,376 of JACQWQ010000171.1, read as the reverse complement.
GGAAGATGTAATGAGCGAGCAGATTGTGGGCATCTCGCCGGAATCGTCTTTGACCGCTGCGGCGAACATGATGGAATACGAGAACGTGCATCAACTATTCATCATGCACGAGCATCCGGGTCCGTCGCGTCCGAGTGCGGTCATTACAATGCGCCAGCTCGTCCGCGCGATGGCGGGATTGGAACCTGAAAAACCAACTGAAATGATGAAAAAGCAGAAGGCGTAGAGGGCGGGAGCAGGCATAAGAGGGCGCGCCCTCTCAAGCCCTCTTCAAGGAGACGCAATGGCTGTTACAGTTGAAATCCCAAAAGAAAAATACACTGGCGCGGTGCGCGAGATTACGTTGGGCGCGACACCGGAGCAGGGCGGCACGCGCGCCAAGACCATTACGATTGGCGGCGCAAAAGCACTGCCGTTCCTTCATTTCGATGGCGTGATCCCGCACCCGCCTGCGTTGGCGATTGAAATTCAAGACCGTGTGCCGAGCGATTGGTCGCCGCTGCTGCTGCAAGCGTGGGGCGAAGTGGTCGGCGATCCGGCGTTGTGGGCTAAAGCCGCCGAGGCGCGCGGCGCGGACTTGATTTTATTGAAATTGAACACCACGCACGCAGACGGTTCGATGAACAATGCCGAAAACGCGCGGCGTGTCACGCGTACGGTCCTGAATGCGAGCGGATTACCGCTGCTTGTTTTCGGACCGGGGCAGGCGGAACTGGACAACGAGCTGCTCGTCGCCGTGGCGGAAGAAGCCAAAGGCGAACGCATTGTGCTTGGCGTGTGCGAAGACAAAAATTATCGCACCATCGTCGCGGCGGCAATGGCGAATGATCATTTGGTAGATTCACGTACGCCGATGGATGTGAACTTGTCCAAGCAGTTAGTAATTTTGATTCACGACATGGGCATGCCGCTCGACCGCATCATCATGGACCCGTCCACCGGCGCGCTGGGGTACGGCATCGAGTACGGTTATTCGGTCATGGAGCGCTTGCGCCTGGCGGCATTGCAAGGCGATACGATGACGCAATCGCCGATGCTCGTGACTGCGGGCGAAGAAGCGTGGCGTGTCAAAGAAGCCAAGGTGGGTGAAGGCGTCCCCGAGACATGGGGCGATTGGCAAGAACGCGCGATTTTGTGGGAAACGCTCACCGCGTCGTCGCTCGTCGAAAGCGGCGCGGACGTTATCGTGCTGCGTCATCCCGAAACGGTCGCGCGGGTCAAGAGGATGATCGCCAATTTAATGACGAGCTAGGATTCATTCTCATCAATCGCCAGCAAATGCAAGAGCCAACGAATTATGAAAAATCGTTTGAGCTCGGGTGATGGTGGAGGATCATAACCAGGATGATGATGTTCGACTAGGAGTTGCAAGTTCTCAGGGCGGTTGTCGTCCTTTTTGCGGTTGAGGTGATGAACAATTTCGTCGGCATTGAGCGGTCGTCCGAGTTGCTCTGCAACGACTAGAGCGGATTCCGAATTGATTGGTGGTGTCAGCGTAGGGGCGACGGCTTGTCCTCGCCCATTCCAGTTGGGCAACCACAAGGGATTGCCCCTACCATCCCACAAACGAATCAGGAATTCGCTCTAGGCGATGTTCCAGAACATAACCATCTTCATTGGTCATGGAGTAGAAAGGATGATTTGGCTGGAGCTTGACTTGGATGTATCCCTGTCGGGTTTTTTTCCTGCCACCTTTCCAAGTGCTGGACGCTTCGCCACGGTGAGCGCAGCGGCGGCAAAGACCCGTGAATTCGGGTTGGGCAGCAATATGAACAGGAACTTGACGAACAGAACTATTGCAGTACTTATCGCCACAGCGAACCGTAACTATACGGCGACGCGTCGGAGAGCGCGGGTCAACTCGCTCGTTGTCCCAGTAGATGATACTGCCATTGGATAATCGCTGCTCACCAACTTGGACAAGAGTGCGCCGCTGAGTTGTAAAGCATTCACGGCACCGACCATCGAACTCATGATTGATCCCACTTGTGGCGATAACACGTTTCTCGTCGCAAGAGCCACAAATCACAGGCACATAATACTGTCTGCCTTTCGTGAAGCGCTCTGACCAAAGCACGATGCTCCCGTTCGGAAAATGTTGATCTTGGGTTCTGCGTATTCCCTGCGCCATCGTCTGGTCTCCGCTGATGATACTCGGTTGAGAGAATAACACGATTTATTGAGCTCATCAAGAGCTGAGAGAGGTACCGCTATGGCATTGACCGGACTACAAATCTACAAGCTGTTGCCGCAAACCAATTGTAAAGAATGCGGAATGACCTGCCTCGCGTTCGCGATGAAGCTCGCGGCAAAGCAAGCAGACCTCGCGGCGTGTCCTTATGTTTCCGCCGCGTCCAAAGAACAACTCGACGCGGCATCGCAGCCGCCGATTCGTTTGGTGACAATTGCGAGCGACGGGCAAAAAGTACAAGTGGGGAACGAAATTGTCTTGTTCCGTCACGAAAAGACTTTTTATCATCCCACCGCGCTTGTCGTGCGCATTCGCGACGACCAACCACTCGACGAAATCCGCGCGCTTGCCCAGCGCATCGCGGATTTTCACGTCGAGTACGTCGGCATCAAGCTGCACCTCGACGGGATTGCGCTCGAAAATACATCGGGCGATGAAACGAAATTTCTCGCCGCGCTCGAAGCCGTGCGCGGGGTGACGCAGATTCCGCTCATTCTCAATTCGTCCAACGCGCAGACCCTCGAACATGCGTTGGGAAAATTGCAGGACACCGTGCCGCTGCTCTATGGCGCGGACGAAACGAATCTCGACGCGTTCGCCGCCGTCGCGAAAAAATTCAACGCGCCGCTCGCGTTGCGCGCAAAGGATTTGAACGCGCTCGCCGCGTTGGCGGACAAGGCAAAAGCGGCAGGCGTCAACGATTTGGTGCTCGATCCGTTGGTGCGCGGTTACGCCGATTCGCTGCAAACGTTCACGCAGTTGCGCCGCCTCGCTATCAAGAAAAATTTCCGCGCGTTGGGTTATCCGCTGATCGCGTTCCCGGGCAATGATGTTGCGCTCGCGGGGCAGCAGATTGCAAAATACGCGGGTTTTGTCGTGCTCGACACGTTCAGCGAAGCGAGCGCGTACGCGCTGCTCGTGCTGCGCCAGAATTTGTACACCGACCCACAGAAACCAATTCAGGTGCAGCCCGGTTTGTATCCCATCAACAATCCCGACGGCGAATCGCCCGTGCTGGTGACGACAAATTTCTCGATCACGTATTTCAGTGTCGCGAATGAAGTCGAAGGTTCGGGACACCCCGCATGGTTGTTGATTGCCGACGCGGACGGCATGAGCGTGCTCACCGCATGGGCGGCAGGAAAATTCGACGCCGACCGCATCGCGAAAGCCGTCAAGGTGACGAACGTGGAACAACAATCACCGCGTAAACGCATCGTGCTGCCGGGCCAAGTCGCGGTGTTATTGGGCGAAGTCGAAGAATCGTTGCAGGGCTGGCAGGTCGAAGTGGGTCCGCGCGAGGCGGTGGATATTCCGGCGTTTTTAAAGTTAAAGCCGTAAACGTGAAGCGTGAAACGTGAAACGTCAGGCGTCAAACGAATGTTGATGAATGACGTTTCATGAATGGCGTTTCACGATTGAGGTTTTCTATCATCACGCAATCTATTTCTACTCGACGATTCGCGCAAAGAGAGCGCCCTGGCAAAGCATTGTTGTTGGCAGGCGCAGCAGCCAATTTTGGAATTGCCGCGCTGCACGTTTTCATCGTCGTTATCGGCGTGCCCGGTTATATCTATTTTGGTACAGCGGATCTGGCGCGCCTGGCGATGCAAGGTTCGCCAATCCCCGCCGTCGCAACGCTCGCGCTCGCGGTGCTCTTTGCCGTCTTTGGAGTGTATGCGCTGGCGGGCGCGGGCGTCATTCGTCGCCTTCCGCTCGTGCGTGTGGCGCTCGTACTCATCGGCGGCGTGTACACCTTGCGCGGCTTGATTGTGATTTTGGACATCCTGCGATGGGTGCAAGGCGCGGGCTATCCGCCCCGTCAACTGTTTTTTTCCGCAGCCGCGCTGGGTATCGGTCTAATCATTCTGCTCGGAACGTTTTGGCGCTGGCGCACGACGAGTTGATTCTCGATGCCGCGCACAAATGGATGAGCGAGACGTTTATCAAAAAGACGCGCGAACCGCGCGGCAATGATTTGGAAGTGTACGACGCAATCAAGCCGCTGCTCGACAGCGGCGCGATTTATCACTGCGGTCCTGTCGTCGCGGGCTTGGACACCAAAGCGTATCGTTTTGTCGCGGCGGGTCCGACGACGAGCACGCGCGAGGAACCGTATCAAGGTGACGTGATGCGCCACTTTAAGGTCAAGGCGGTGATTGGCAAAGGCGGCATGGGCGCGAAAACTTTGGCGGCGTGTCAAGAAGCCCCGGGCGTTTACTTGCACGCGATCGGCGGCGCGGCGTCGCTCATCGCGCAAACGGTGACCCGCGTGCTTGGGGTTTACAAAATGGAATTCGGCGTGCCCGAAGCATTTTGGGTCATCGAGGTCGCGGATTTTCCTGCCGTTGTGACGATGGACGCGCACGGCAAGAGCTTGCACGCGCAAATCGAGACGAGCTCGAAGGCGGCGTTGGAGCAACTGATTGCACAGCCGTACTAACATTACACCGATTGTACCCACATCTTGTTCAAGCGCAGTTGGACTGCGCGCCGCCCTGCGGCAGTCCAACTGTCTTCGAAAAAAAACGCTGATTGTTACCTGTGTTATACTGTCTATGCAAGGACAGAAAACGTCTATTCATACCATTTCTGTCATCGCGCGGACAACACTCGGAGGCATAGCCGCTACGTGAACGCAGATGGACACTTGCGGAAAGCCACAGAAATGCAAGATACGATCCAGTTCTTGACAAGCGATCCGCAGAAAGAACGACACGTCGCGGCAATTGTCGAGACGGTCTATGGCGCAGCACAACATCTCGTCGCGTATGCTCTGCAGACGCGCCACGGTTCGCATCTCGATACACATGCCGGCATGATACGCTTGTTGAGAGAGCAAGGATACGGCGAAATTGCCGACCTGTTTGGCGAACTCGACACGCTGCGAATGGGGCGATGGTACGGCGGAAAAGGAAATGGGCAGGTGATTGCTCGATGTCAGACAATTCTGGCGCAGATACACGAGTGGGCAAGCGGGTGATTCCCGAAATCATCCGTCCTTTACTAGGAGAGTTTATCGCCAATGCCGACGGCATCCCCGGTCTAGTGAGTGCAATTCTGTTTGGTTCCGCCGTGCGTGGGGAATTACATGCCAAAAGCGACATTGATGTCTTGCTCTTGTTCGATACCAATCACGATCCCGAACTAGGTGACGAGACGCGTATTGCTCAACGCATTGGGCGGGAGGCGGCTGCCCGCACCCATTGCCCGTACTCGTTTTCGTTCGTGGTTAGCGATATCAAAGAGTTGAATCGTCTCGATTCGGATTTTCTGTGGAACATCGCCAGCGAAGGCAGCGTAATCTGGAGTCGTCCCGAACGAGTGCTGCCGTCGGCAGCGCTGCCGCTCGCGCCGTATTTGCTCATCACCTACGACCTGAGCGCATTATCCGCAAAGGACAAGCGCGCGGTGCACCGCGCGCTCTATGGATACCGCACACGGCGCCAAGTCGCAAGCAAGGTGTACGAAAGCGCGAGCGCGGGCTTGGTGCAGGGGAGAGTGCGCCGCTTAGCCAATGGGGTAATCCTATGTCCTGCCGGAGAAGCGGAAAAGATTCTGACCGTGCTGCAAGCGCGCGGTGTGCAGACGAGTCAGACAAAGATTTGGATGTGAGCAGCGGCAAGTTTCTTTTGACAGGATTAACAGGATTGACAGGATTTTTCGATTTGGATTTGGATTTAAGCCTGAGTATTGCGGGAAACGTGTGATCCACGATGGACACGAAGGGCACCAAGATTCTTCGTGTGCTTTGTGTCCTTCGTGGATCACTCGGTTGGCGGACATGCTGAACGCGCGTCGCCAACCTCTGTATGTTCGGGCGAACATTGCTCGCATTCGCTCGCAACGCCGCCGAACATACGCCGTGCGTTCATGCTCGCATTCGCTCGCACGTCGCACGGCTTGGCGTTTCACGTTTGACGCAACACGTTTCACATTTCACATTTCCCATTTCGCATTTGAGGTATTCCTATCGTCACGCAGACCGTTTCTTTCAAACCATTCGACAAGACCGTTCACGTTCGACACGACGCGTTGATTCTTGACGCCGCGCATGAGGCGGGAATTGACATTAATGTGCCGTGCGGCGGACAGGGACGCTGCGGGCGCTGCGCGGTCATTGTCGAACGCGGCGATGTGCGTAAACGTTCCACACTGCGTTTGTCCGCGCGTGATTTGGAACAAGGGTACGCGCTCGCGTGTCAGACAGTGATCGAAGGCGATTGCGTCGTCACGATTCCACCGCAAGAAGAAATCACGCGTCACCTCACCACCGAAAAGACTGCGGCGAAAATCGCGCTGCCGTTTGCGTACGACGCGCACACCGATCAGAGTGTGCGCAAATACCTGCTCGAAATCGAACCGCCTTCGCTCGACGACAATACCGACGATTGGGCACGTGTGCAGCGAACATTGCGCGCATGTGGTGTGGAAAATGTGACCACGTCGCTGGCGGTGATGCGAACGCTGGCGCGTGTGTTGCGCGCGGCGGATTGGCGCGTGACGGCGGTAGTGGAACACGCGAATGAACATGCGCAATTGCTTGATCTCGTTGCGGGTGATACGATACACGAATTGTACGGCGCGGCAGTGGATATTGGCACAACCACCGTCACGGTGTATCTGGTAGACCTGCTGACGGGAGATGTTGTTGAAACCGCCGCGGATTACAACGCGCAAATCAAGCGCGGCGAAGATGTGATTTCGCGCATCGTGTTTGCCTCGAAAAACGGACACGGCGGTTTGGACGAACTGAATCAACTCGTGGTCGGCACGATCAATCGGCTCGTCGAAACGTGCGCGCGACGGCGGCACATCAGTACGGACGCGATTTACAAAATGACCGTCGTCGGCAATTCGACGATGATGCACATTTTGTTGAAATTACCGCCCGACTATATCCGCCTCGCGCCGTACACCACGACCGCGAATTTCCCGCCGCGCGTGTTGGCGAACGAACTTGGGTTAAAGGTAAACGCGCATGCGGTCGTGCAATGTTTGCCCGGCATTTCCAGTTTTGTCGGCGCCGACATTACGGCAGGCGTCTTGTCGTCGGGAACGTTCGACACGGACAAACTCACGTTGTTCCTCGACATTGGCACGAACGGCGAAATGGTGCTGGGCAATCGCGATTGGTTGATTTCGTGCGCGTGCAGCGCGGGTCCGGCGTTCGAAGGCGCGGGCGTCGAATTTGGCATGCGCGCGACGACGGGCGCGATTGAAGAAGTATGGCTCAATAGCAAAACGCACGAACCGACGCTGCGCGTCATCGGCAACGCCAAACCGCGCGGGTTGTGCGGGTCGGGTCTGATTAGCTTGCTCGCGGAAATGTTCATTACGGGCGTGACGGACAAGGCAGGGCATATTGTTGTAGAGGGCAGAGAGGGCGCAGAGGGCGCAGAGGGCAAAGAGGGCGCAGAGGGAAATTCCCCGTCACCCGTCACTGAGCCAGCCCTGAGTAAAGCGAAGGGGCACCCGTCACGCACTCGAATGGGCGAACATGGTCCCGAGTACGTCGTCGTGTGGGCGAATGAAAGCGCGGAAGACCGCGATATTGTGATCACGCAGGTGGATATTGACAATTTGCTGCGGGCGAAAGCGGCGATTTATGCGGGCTATCAAATGCTCGCGCACAGCGTCGGCGTGAATCTTGCGGACGTGGAACAAATTTTGATTGGCGGCTCGTTCGGGCAATACATCAACGTCGAAAAAGCCGTCGAGATCGGTTTGCTGCCGGATGTGCCGTGGGAACGCTTTCATTTTCTCGGCAATACGGCGGCGCGCGGCGCATACATGGCATTGCTCAAAGAATCGGCGCGCGTGCAGGTGCAAGACATTGCGCGCAAATTGACGTATCTCGAACTCGCCGCCGATAACGCGTTCACCGATCAATTCCTTGCGGCGATGTTTTTGCCGCATACGGATCTGACGCAGTTTCCGAGTGTGGAGCGGATGTTGGTAGCACCGGAGCAAGTAGAGAGGTAGACAGGGAAAGCAATTCACTCCGCGCGTTGGCGAATCTGCCGGAGCAATGGCGCACGCCGCGCGTGAACAAGGCGACGACGATGGCGGCGGAATTTTTGTTCAGCCGTGATCTCGCGCAGGCAGATTATCCGTACACCGCGCGTGTGAGCGGCGAATGGTTCAAATTTGGTTTCCCACTTTCCTACACGTCCGATGTGCTCGAAGCCGCGCTGGCAGTGGGCGAAGCAGGTTATGCGCGCGATCCGCGTCTCGGAAGTGATCAGGTGACACTGCGCGCGCTGCGCGTGCTCGAGACAGCGGGGGGCGCGATATAACGAGAGACGACAGGTAAACAAGTAGACAGGCAGACAGCTAGATGCGCCCTTGTACTCTGCTGACTACCTGATTCCCTGTTTACTCGATACCTGTTTATCTGTCTACATCAAAACGATGAAACTCACAGGTCTGCATTTACTCTTGACGTACCAGTGCACACTGGAATGTGACCACTGTTTTGTGTGGGGCAGCCCGTCGCAACACGGCGCGATGACCATCGAAATAGTTCAGGACATTTTGGAGCAAGCCAAAAGCGCCGGGTGCAAGTCCATCTATTTTGAAGGCGGCGAGCCATTTCTCTTGTACGTCGTCCTCGCGCGCGGCGTGCAGCGAGCGTTCGAGTTGGGTTTTCAGGTCGGCATTGTCTCGAACGCGTATTGGGCGACGAGCGTACCCGATGCGGTAGAATGGCTGCGCCCGTTCGCGGGCAAACTGGCGGACCTTTCGCTCAGCAGTGACTTGTATCACTGGAGCGAGCGGCTCGGACAACTGGTAGAAAATGCGCACGCTGCCGCAGAGCAATTAGACATTCCTGTGGGCTATATAAGCATCGCACAGCCAGAGGCGCGCAATGCGCCTCCTGCGTTCGCGCAATTGCCCGAGCGCGAGTCGGGGGTAATGTTTCGCGGGCGCGCCGCCGAAAAATTGGCAGCCCGCGCGCGCCAAGAACCCTGGCATCATTTTGAGCGCTGCTGCCACGAAGATTTGCGCGACCCGGGACGCGTGCACGTTGACGCGTACGGTAATCTGCACGTGTGCGACGGCATTGTCATCGGGAATCTGTTTCACAAACCGCTGCGCGAGATTTGCCGAACGTACGATCCGTACGCGAATCCTATCACCGCCGCGCTGCTCGAAGGTGGTCCGGCAGAATTGGTGCGCAGTAACGGACTGGCGCATCAGGAGGAATACGCGGACGCGTGTCACTTGTGTTATGCCGCGCGCCTTGCCCTGCGCGAACGATTTCCCGAAATCCTCGCGCCGGATCAAATGTATGGAGTGAATTGAAGGGAAGAAGGCCAAGAAGGCAAAGAAGGGAAATAGGGAAATAGGGAAACAGGTAAATAGGGGAAACAGGTAGCAAGTTCCCTCATTTCCTTGTATTCTCAAGGAGTCATTTGAAATGTACCTCATCGGTGAAAATCTGCACATTCTCTCGCCGCGTTTCAAAGAAGCGGTGGCAAATCGCGATACGGCGTACGTGCAGGAACTGGCAAAGAAACAAATCGAAGCCGGCGCGCACGCGTTGGACTTGAACATTGGTCCGCAGAAAAAAACGGGACCCGAAGTCGTGACGTGGCTCGTCAATGGCGTGCAAGAGGTCGTGGATGTCTCACTGTCCTTTGACACGACCAACCTCGAAGCGATTATTACCGGGTTGAAACTTGCGAAACAACAGGCGATCATCAATTCCACTTCGGCGCAGCCCGAGCGTTTGGAAAAGGTGCCGCCCGTCGCCGCCGAATATGGCGCAAAATTGGTCGCGCTCACGATGGGCGACGAAGGCATTCCGGTCAGCGCCGAAGCGCGCGTTTCGATCGCGGTCGAAAAATTGCTGCCGCGCTGCGAGGAAGTGGGTGTACCAATCCAAAACGTGTTGATTGACCCGCTCGTGCTCACGGTGTCGGGCTGCCAAGAATACGTGCCGCAGTGCGTCGAAGCCGTACGCATTTTGAAAGCGGCGATTGATCCCGCGCCGATCGTCTCGGTAGGTTTGTCGAATGTATCGAACCAAGTCCCGAAAGAGAATCGCCCGCTGCTCAATCGCGTCTATGCGGTCATGCTGATGGCCGTGGGCCTCGACGCGATGATTGCCGACCCGCTCGACATGCAGTTGAGAGAATTCATCCGTGTAGTCGAAACGCGCCGCGACGAATCGGCCCTGCACAAGCTGTTGCTGACGCTGCACGACCGCACGCGCGAGAGCGAGGAATTGACTCCCGACGATGTGGATTGGAAAGACCCCGAACAGGTCGCGATTTTCAAGACCATGCAAGTGTTGATGAACAAAGTGATTTATGCAGACGGTTATTTAGCGGTATAGAAAGAAAAGGGAGGTGACTATGCTTACCCAAGAAAAACCGCTGACCAAACAAGAATTGTTGGAGAAAGCGAAACGCCCCGCGCAGGACGCGATGCGGCTGCACCCGTTTTATCGCGGCAAGATTGAAACGGCGCTCAAGTGTCGCGTGCGTGATTTCAACGACTTTGCGATTTGGTACACGCCCGGCGTTGCGGAACCGTGCAAAGCGATTGTCAAGGACCCCGAACTGGTCTATCAATACACGAACAAGTGGAACACCGTCGCGGTGGTGAGCGACGGCACGCGCGTGTTGGGGCTGGGCGACATTGGGCCCAAAGCGGGGCTGCCGGTGATGGAAGGCAAGGCGCTGCTGTACAAATATCTCGGCGCGGTGGACGCGCTGCCGATTATGATTGATTCCAAAGACCCGGATGTGATCATCCAGACGGTCAAGCTGCTCCAACCCGCGTGGGGGGGGGTGAACCTCGAAGACCTGTCGCAGCCGAAATGTTTTCGCATTCTCGACACGCTGCGCGCGGAATGTGAGATTCCGATCTGGCATGACGATCAGCAAGGCACGGCGATGGTGACGCTCGCCGGGTTGCTCAACGCGCTGCGGCTCACGGGCAGAAAAATTCAAGAGGCGCGCATCACCTTTATCGGCAGCGGCGCGTCCAATGTCGCGTGCTCGCGGCTCATTTTCGCATCGGGCGCAAATCCCGCGCTGTGCAGGATGGTGGATTCCAAAGGCATTCTGCACAAGGGCCGCCTCGACCTGCAAATGCGCAAGACCGAGTTTGTGGACAAATGGAAACTGTGCCAAACTACGAACGAGGAACAACGCGTGGGCGGCATCGAAGAGGCGCTGCGTGAGGCGGATGTCTGTATCGCGCTTTCGACGCCCGGACCGGATGTCATTCACAAAGAATGGCTGCAGGGCATGGCGCGCGATGCCATCGTCTTTGCCTGTGCGAATCCGATTCCCGAAATCTGGCCCTGGGACGCCAAGGAAGCGGGCGCGGCAGTCGTCGCAACGGGACGTTCCGATTTTCCGAATCAAGTCAACAACTCACTTGGCTTTCCCGGAATTTTCCGCGGCACGCTCGACGTACAGGCGCGTACGATCACGGACGAGATGTGCATCGCCGCCGCGCACGCGTTGGCGGACATGGCTGCCAAAAAAGGTTTGACGCCGGATTACATTTTGCCCAATATGGACGAGTGGGAAGTCTTTCCGCGCGAAGCTGCCGCCGTCGCCATGAAAGCACAAGAGCAAGGCGTGGCGCGCACAAACAAGAGTTACGAGCAAGAATTCGAGCACGCGTCTGCCATGATCAAACGCGCGCGTGATTTGACGCACGTGATGATGGAAGAGGGATTCATCGCGGCGGCTGATTAGTGATCAGTGACCAGTGAGCAGTGACCAGTAATCAGTGACTGATGACTGATAACTGATAACTGATTACTGATTACTGGGGACGTAACATGTACGACCTAATTATTCTCGGCGGCGGACCGGCAGGTCTGACCGCAGCGGCGTATGCGCTGCACAAACGCCTCGAGACGTTGGTCATCACCCAAGACCTCGGCGGCAAAACCAGCTTGCGCTTTCACGCCCCGTGGCTCGAAGGACACGAGTTGCTCAGCGGCGTCGAGCTCGTCAATCGCTTCAAGAGCCAACTCGAATATCTGGAATTTGTGCACGAACTCGATCGCGCCGTACAAGTCGTGCGCAACGACCGAACGTTTTCTGTACGAACAGAGAAGCAAAAGCAGTTCGAGGCGCGCGCGCTCATTGTCGCCACCGGTACGACCGCAAAACGCTTGGCGGTGCCGGGGGAACGCGAATTGCTCGGACGCGGCATCTCGTACTCGGCCGTCAGTCACGCGCCGTTGTTTATTGACCGCCAAGTGGCGTTGATCGGGCAGGGCACACGCGCGTTGTATGCGGCGGCGGAGCTCGCGCTGGTCGCCAAAGGGCTAGTGTTGATTCTCCCCGATCCGAAAGATGTCGAAGCCCCGCTCGCCAAAAAACTGGCAGAGAACCCGAAGGTCAAGGTCCTGAGCGGTTTTCAGATCAGCGAAATCGTCGAGCGCGACCGTTTCATCACGGGGATTGCGCTGCGGCACAATGGCACGTCGCGCGGGTTCGAGATTGAGGGCTTGTTTGTCGAAATGGGCACGACGCCAAACTCGCAGATGGTCGCCGGGCTGGTCGAGTTCGACGCCGAAAATCGCATCGTGGTCAATGCGCGGATGGCGACGAATTGCCCGGGCCTCTTTGCGGCGGGCGATGTGACCAACACGGTGGCAGAGCAAGTGCTGGTCGCCATCGGCGACGGCGCCAAAGCCGCGTTGAATGTGTACGAATACCTGTTGGGACGGATCACGGTATGACGTCTTTGCCGTCCGAATGGGCGCAAACGTTGGAACAGGATGGCGCGCGCACGCGGCACACTTTTTCCTTTCATCCAAATTTTCTCCCCACCGCCGTCGGCAGCTTGCCGCACACCGACCCGGTTGCCGCGTGCGCGCTCGTCAAAGCGTATTTGCCGGAGATTCCGTGCTGGCCCCAACTGCCGCGCCGCGACGCGCGCGAAAGCATGTACGCCCAATACAGCCGGGGCTTTCCGGGCATCGTGATCGAGGATGCCCGCGTGTATGTGGATCGTACGCGTGATTTGGATCCAGAGTTGGCGGATTTGTATGCGCGCCATTTGGACGACGATATTGACGCGGGCGCAATCCACGCCGAGTACGCCGCGGGCTTGGCGCAGTTTCTATCCATGCATTGGGAAAATGCGCGCGCGGTGAAAGGACAAATCATCGGGCCCATCAGTTGGGGTTTGACGGTCACAGACCAGGACCGCCGCTCGATTTTGTACGACGATGTATTGGCGGACGCCGTCGCGATTCAGTTGAGCTTGCAAGCGGCGTGGCAAGAACGCGAGCTGCGAAAACTCGCGCCCGAAACCATTCTGTTTTTGGACGAGCCATACTTGGCGTCGTTCGGTTCGGCGTACGTCGCCGTCGAACGCGAGCAGGTGATTTCTTCGCTCGATCAAGTGTTTGCGCGCCTGCACGGAATAAAGGGGCTTCACTGCTGCGGCAACACCGATTGGTCGCTGCTCCTGAGCACATCGTTAGATATTCTCAATTTCGACGCGTACAACTATGCAGAAACGCTCGCGTTGTATCCCGACGCGCTGCGCGCGTTTCTCGAACGCGGCGGGGTTATCGCCTGGGGCATCGTGCCCGTTCAAGACGACGCGCACGTAATGGCAGAGACCGCCGAGAGTTTGGTGGAACGCTTGAACGGCGCGCTCCAACACGTCGCGTCAAAAGGTGTGCCGCTCGCTGCGCTGCGTCAAGCGTCGTTAATCACACCTGCGTGCGGCATGGGCACGCTGTCCGAACGCGGCGCCGAGCGCGCCTTGAAATTGCTCGTCCAAGTTTCGGAGCGAATGCGCGAGAAATAAAAATGCGTATTCAGGCGGGCACGCGTTCTTCTTTGCGCGCGGCGGCGAGTTGAATGCGCGTGGTATCGAGGCGGCGAATGGCCACGGTTGCCAATTGGCGCATCAGTGTGTAGCCGAGACGGCAGTCCACTTCGCACAACGCGCGCAGCGCGGGCGCGTCGAGGCGCAAAAGGCGACAATGGGTTGCCGCGACGGCGGACGAAGTCAACAGGTACGGCTCGATCATTGCCGAAATGCTGAACGGCTCGCCGGGGTTGATCTCGCCAACCAAGAGTTGATCGCGCGGGTCACGGCTCGCGATGAAAAACAGGTCCACACTGCCTTCCATCAGCAAATCCAAATAGCGCGCGGGCTCCCCTTCGGCAAAAATCTGCACGCCGCGCGCACAAGCCACTTCTTCCGCAATCATCGCGAGCGCCTTGGTCTGCGTTTCATCCAAACAGCCAAAGAACGGATAGCGTCGTAACAATTCGGGTGAGACCATAAGTTCCTCCTTGGTAAAGGTGACGGGTGACGGGGCACGGAGTAACGAATTTATTCGTTCTTCCCATTACGCAATGTTGCATCGGACAATGTATTTTGCGCGCACCACTCTTTAGCAAGTGACACCGCATACGGAACCGCCGCGTCAACTACGGGCGAGAGCGTTTCGGAAAAATCATACACGCGCGCGGCTTGAATTGCGATGACCTCCACTTGTGTGGGCAGGGGCGCATTCAACGCGCGTCCCACCGCGAGCGCGTTCGACAGCGTTGTGTCGTGCGCGGACGCGGAATGTCCCGCCGATGGATCGGGCAAATCTTCAAGCCGCAATTGGCGCACGCTGCCAATCGGTTCGTCGTCCAACTGCACCGCGTCAATGAGCAGCACGCGTTCGTAACCGATCAAGCGTTCCATCAACGCGAGACCGCCGCTGCACGCGAAATCAATTTCGATGGCGGGTGGCGGATGGCGGATAGCCGATGGCGAATGGCTGATAGCAAATGGCGCGCTCATTTCTGTCGCGCGCAATTGCAGCTGCAACATTTCCGCGACGCGCCAGCCCACGCCGTCGTCGCCGAGCAGCGGATTGCCGAGCGCGAGAACGAGGACGTGAGGGAGCGATGGGGTGATGGAGTGAGGGAGTGGTGGAGTGATGGAGTGAGGGAGTGGTGGAGTGATGGAGTGAGGGAGTGGTGCTCTCCATCTCTCCCGCTCTCCCGCTCTCTATCTCTCCCGCTCTCCATCTCTCCCGCTCTCTCGCTCTCCATCTCTCCCGCTCTCTCGCTCTCCATCTCTCCCGCTCTCCCGCTCTCCATCTCTCCCGCTCTCCCGCTCTCCATCTCTCCCGCTCTCCCGCTCTCCATCTCTCCATCAACAGTAATGTCGCAACACATCTACAACCTCACCCCGCGCGTCGCGTATCGTCACCTCCAACGGCATTTGCCCTGGAAGCGAATGGGTGGCGCAGCCGAAACACGGATCGTACGCGCGGAATGCCATTTCGACGCGATTCAACATGCCTTCGGAAATCACGCTGCCGTTATGGATGAAATTCTGCGCGGCTTTTTTGATGCTCATGCTGATGGGCGCGTAATTATTCGTCGTGCCGACGATGAGGTTTACCTTTGTGACAATGCCGCGCGCGTCCGTCGAGTAGTGGTGCGTGAGTGTGCCGCGCGGCGCCTCGACAATGCCGACGCCTTCGGTCGGCGTTTCGGTTGGGATGACGCGAAAATCGTCGGACGTGATTTCAGGGTCCGTCGCGAGTTCGACCCAACGCTCTGCCGCGTACAACAATTCAATCAAGCGCGCCCAGTGCGTTGCCAAACGTTGATGCACGGGCTTGCCGCCGAGCGTCGCGTAAAAGCGTT
This sequence comes from Chloroflexota bacterium, assembly GCA_016209205.1. Lineage (GTDB taxonomy): Bacteria > Chloroflexota > Anaerolineae > UBA4142 > SHND01 > SHND01. The sequence goes on along the minus strand of JACQWQ010000171.1, from coordinate 13,530 downwards.
CGTATTCTTCCTGTGCGCGCGGGGTCGCCATGCCGTCCGCCGCGTTGAGACGCGAGAGCGGCGTCGCCATGTACACGCCCGAATCTTTGCCGTCGGTAAAACCTTTCCAGCCGATTTTTTTCAGGTACGGGAATTTCAAGTACGTCCACGGCTCGACGCGTTCCGCAATCCAATCGGTGTATTCGTGCGCCGCGTACTTGCCGATGCGTTTGCCTTCGGGGTCTACGACGCTCACCAAGCCGTCGTAAAAATTCACGCGATTGTTTTCGTCCACCGTGCCGATGTAATACGTGCGGTGTGTGTAAATATCGCCGAGAATCAAATCCACGTACGCCGGATTGCCGAGCACAATGTCGTTGAACAATTTCAAACTGAACTGCGCGAAATCAATCGCCCAGCGGCCCATCCGTTCAATCTCGACGCGCTGCTCCTCCGTAATGCCTTTGGTCAGACCGCCGGGGATGGACGTACACGGATGCACCTTGCGTCCGCCGATCATTTCGACGACGGTGTGACCATACTTGCGGCACTCGATCACTTTGCCGCCGATTTCGAGGCCGACCTTGTGAATGACGCCGAGGATGTTGCGTTCCGCCACCGGCGCGTCAGGACCCATCACAAAATCGGGTCCGCCCAGCGCGTAAAAATGCGTCGTGTGGTCGGTGACGTAAAACGCGCTATATAAAAGTTCGCGCAATTTTTTCGCGGCGCGCGGAATTTCCACGTGATACACCGCGTCCGCCGCTTTTGCCGCCGCCATGTGGTGCGCTTCGGGGCACACGCCGCAGATGCGGTTCGTCAGCACCGGCATTTCTTCGACGGGACGCCCGACGCAAAAGCGTTCAAACCCGCGCAGTTCGGGGATTTGAAAATATGTGTTGGCGACATTCCCCGCATCGTCGAGAAAAATTTCAATCTTGCCGTGACCCTCTAACCGCGTAATTGGATCAATCGTGATGCGTTTCATAGTTTCTCTCACTTGGTTTTGTACACTCCCCATGCCAAAGCGTCGAACTGCTCCACGAAATCCTTTGCATAGTATTTGGCATAGTCTTGACGATTCTGGAGGTGATAGCCAAAGAATGCCGTTGCGAAATGACTCATGCGCGCCACCGACTCGGGATCAAATACCATCATATGATCGCGACCTACGAACGAAATCAGCGCCTTGTCGGACGCGCCCAGATACTCAAAGATCAGCGCATTTTCTTTGTAGAGTTCATCCTCTGTCGCCGCGAGCATCAGGGTGGGGCGATCCACGCTCGCCAGTCCTTTTTCGCCGAACAACCACCATCCTTCGCCTGCCATTGGCATCACGGCGCGAATCCGCTTGTCCGTCATCGGCTGCCATAGTCCGTCCTGGCTGGTGGTGATGGTCTTGCCTGCATGAGCTGCGAATTTATCCCACTCTTGAGCCGGAGCGCAGCTAAAGGCGGATAGCGTTTTTCCCAGAATCGCTTTGGTCGTCGCGTCCGGTGTGGGACATTGCGCCAGGTAATATTCGGGATTGATGCGCGCCCCGCTCATGGCAAGGGTATTGTAGCCGTCAAACGAGTAGCCCATCGCCCCGGCGCGCTCGGCGTCAATCATTCCCTCCAGACTCGGTGGCGGCGCGGACGCCAGCTGTTCCAGCATAAACAAGATGTCGAGTGGTTGGTCAATCATCCGTTCATTCATCTGAGAGTACGGACCAATTCCATCCACGCCCGCCACGACAAATCCGTGCGAGGCGAGATGCGGCGCAAAGATTTCTGCGACCATGGTTGAAGACAGAATCAGCGGATAGGGCGCACCGCGCGAGTCCGGCGCGGCATCGCGCGTCGGGAAATTGCTGCTGCGCTCCGGCGGGCGAATGCCCGGGTACCACACCGTAATGTTTACCTTGCGTCCTCCGCGGCTGGCATCCTCGAACTTGAAAGAGCGCACACCCGTTTGGTACGGTCCAAGTTCCGAGAGTGGGAGCGCTGCCGGTTTCTGGATGGTTGGCGCGACGGTTTCGGCGACGGGAGACGCGGATGCAGTTGCCGCAGGTTTGGGAGTTGCTGGAAGAGTTGTCAGAGTTGGCGGCAGAGTCGGCGCTTGCGGCACCGCCGTTGGCGCGACGGCACAACCAGCCAAAACACAGAGCACAAGCGCCAGCATCACTCGAATCATTGCATTCATTGAGATAGACATCCTCTAGTTCGTGGCAGTACGCATTCGTTTCATTAATCCCAAAATGTACTGGACCAAAATGACGAATGCAGCCGCCAAACCCAACAGCGTGCCCACAGCGGCATCAAGATTCAGGGGCCAGATGACGCACACGGCGTACACCAGACCGCCTCAAAGCACCATTGCCGCGAGCGCGCCCAGCGCGCGCAAGATTTCTTTCATTTCAGGTCACTCCTTCTTTAACTAGAGCGGATTCCGAATTGATTGGTGGTGTCAGCGTAGGGGCGACGGCTTGTCCTCGCCCATTCCAGTTGGGCAACCACAAGGGATTGCCCCTACCATCCCACAAACGAATCAGGAATTCGCTCTAGCTGCGGGAGAGCAGGCGTTTGCAGCGCCGCGATGATCTTTTTCAACTGCGCCTCCTGCACTCAAGTCTTGACGATAATCATAATCCTCGGTGCTGGCGATTTCTTCGCGCAGCTCGTTGAGCGAACGCTGCAATACTTGACGCAGCAATTCGACTTGTTCACTGTCAAGTTCGAGATGAAACATAGGTCGTTCCTCCATCTCGTCAATCACTGGGAGAGAACTGAGGGATTCCCTCATTCCCGCATTCCCTCAGTTCCCTCAATTCCATGCTTTTCTGTTCGCGTGCAGCACCGACCCCGCGAGATTGAACCGATAAAACGAACCCGCCGGATCGGGAATGCCGTCGAGAATCGTATCAATCTCTTCAGGATCGTTGCTGTCAATCACCGACGCGATGGCGCTCAACAAACGCGCGCCGTAATCCAACGCGCCGTTGGCGGGACCGTAACAGCCGACGCACGGCGCGCCCGCGAGGGGACACAACGCGCCGCAGCCGCTGCGCGTCGCGGGGCCACTGCACAAAATTCCTTGTTCGAGCAAACACAGCGCGGGGTCGGGACGAAAATCTTGGATGCGCGCGAAGGATTTGATTTTCTTGACATCGCGCGTGCGTTTGCACTCGTCGCACACCGTCGAGCCGAACGCGCCGATGACACTGCCCGCAGGCGGCAGTTCCGCTTTGCCTTGCAAAACTTGTACGACCAAATCAATCACTGCGGCGATTTGATGTGATTCGGGCGGACAGCCCGGCATGTAGTAATCCACCTGGACGACCTGATCGAGCGTTCGGATGGTCGGATAAAATTCCGGGATTCTGATTTCGCCTTCAGGCATCGCGTACGCCGGAATGGGGCGCAGGTGTTCGGGATTGTCGGTGCTAACGCTTTCGTACGCCGCATCAAAAATTTCGCGCGTGCTCGAGAGATTCGCCAGCGCGGGAACGCAGCCCTCGCACGCGCACGAACCGAACGCGACCAGAATTTTTGATTTGCGGCGCAAGAGTTTGGCGATGTGCTCATTCTCGTCGTTGCGAATCGAGCCGTTGAACAAGGTCAGCAAAATGGACTCGTCGGGCATCGCTTCGACGTCTTTGTATTTTGCGTCCATCGCGACGGGCCAAAACACCACGTCGAAATTCGCGTCCATGTCCAAGATTTTTTCGTGAATGTTCAGCACCGCGATTTCGCAGCCGCCGCACGACGCCGCCCAATACATCGCAAACTTTGGCTTGTTATGATTGCCGTTGGTACTCATGCGGGCACCTCCGCGGAAGGGGTCGGGTGACGGGTGACGGGGCTTGCATCTCATTGTCATTTGTCACCTGAGACTTGCCACTTGAGACTTGTACCTTGTCACCCCAGTTGAGTGGACCGAGCGCGCGGATTTGTTCCACAAAGCGCGTCACTTCTTCTGCAAATTTCGCGCCTTCTGCCGCGCTTGCCCACACCAATTTCAAGCGTTCGGGTTCGATGCCCATTTGCGCGAGCAAACGCTGAAGCAGCATATAGCGGCGCAGCGCCTTGTAATTTTGTTCGATGTAATGACATTCGCCCGGATGACAGCCCGTCAGCATCACGCCGTCCGCGCCGAGCGCGAATGCTTGCAGCACAAACGTCGGATCGAGTCGCCCCGAGCACATCAAGCGAATCAAGCGAATGTTCGGCGGATATTTCAAACGCGCTGTGCCTGCCAGGTCCGCCGCGCGGTAACTGCACCAATTACAGGTGAAACCGATGATGGTGGGTTCGAATTGTTCAATCATAGTTATTCTCAAACGTCATGCGTCAAACGTCATGTTTCACGTTTCACGTCGCACGTCGCACGTCTCAGGTCGCAGGTCGCAGGTTTCAGGTCGCAGGTCGCAGGTCTCACGTTTGACGTTTGACGTTTCACGCTATCACGCTCTCACGCCCTCCTCTCTCGGTTTGGCGCGCCCGCCGTCCACATCAATGTTCAACATCAGCAAACCCTCCAACTGCGCGAGAATTTGCTCGTTGCTAAATCCAGTCCCTGTAATCGCGCCCGCGGGACATGCGGCGATGCACGTGCCGCAGCCCTGACACAACGCGGGATTGATTTCAGAGACCACACGGTCGGCGTGAAACGCGATAGCGTTGAACGGACACAAGTTGTTGCAGATGCGGCAGCCCGAGCATTGGTCTTGATTGATGCTGGCGCGAATCGGTTCGAGCGCCATTTCGTGCTGCTGAATTTTCGAGACGACGCGCGCCGCCGCCGCGGCGCCTTGTGAGACGCTCGAAGGAATATCCTTGGGACCCTGCGCGCAGCCCGCGATGTAAATGCCTTCGGTCATGGTCGCGACGGGATCGAGTTTGGGATGCTTTTCGATGAACCAGCCGTTCATGCTGCACGAGATACCAAATTTTTTCGCGGTCTCTTGAGCGTCGTGACGCGGCTGCAAACCCGCGGATAAAATTACCATGTCAACGGGAATGCGGCGCTGCTTGCCGAGCAGCGTGTCTTCGACCTGAATGATGAGCTTGCCTTCTTCGCCCGGCAAACGCGCGGCGTCCGTCACTTCGGCAACGCGCCCGCGCACAAACAACGCGCCTTCGCTCAACACACGTTGATAAAATTCGTCATAGTCTTTGAACGCGGTGCGCATGTCCATGTAAAAGTTGTGCACCGTCGCGCCCGTGCGTTCCATGACCAGATGCGCGAATTTCAAACTCTGCATACAGCAAATCACCGAACAGTAATTGTTATAGTTGCGGTCGCGGCTGCCCACGCAGTGAACGATGCCGACACTCTGGGGCGTGGTCACGCCGTCGCGCAAAACCACTTTGCCGTTCGTCGGACCCGCCGCGTTCGTCAAGCGTTCAAATTCCAAACTCGTGAACACGTTCGCGAGCCGCCCGTAGCCGAGCTGCGCGATTTGACGCGGGTCGAACAAATCATAGCCCGTCGCGAGAATGATATTGCCCACTTGCACCTGGATGATTTCATCCGCTTGTTTGAAATCAATCGCGCCAGTGGGGCAGAATTTTTCACACGCCTTGCACGTGCCTTTTTGATAGTACGTGCAGTTCACGCGGTCAATCACGGGATATTTCGGCACGGCTTGGGCGAACGGCGTGTACACCGCTTTGCGATAACCGAGTCCCGCTTCAAACACTTCGTCCAAAACCTTTTTCGGACATTTTTCCTGACACACGCCGCAGCCCGTACACAATTCCGTCTTGATGGAACGCGCTTTTTTGCGAATCGTCACGGTGAAATTGCCGACATAGCCGTCCACGCGTTCGACCTCGCTGTACGTCAGCATCGTGATGTTCGGATGCGCGCCCACGTCCACCATCTTGGGCGTGAGAATGCACGCCGCGCAGTCGAGCGTTGGAAAGGTTTTGTCGAACTGCGCCATGTGTCCGCCGATGGACGGTTCGCGTTCGACGAGATAAACGGGGAAACCACTGTCGGCGATTTCCAACGCGGACTGAATGCCCGCGATGCCGCCGCCCACGATTAACGTCGCGGGATTGATGGGCACGCGCAGCGGCTCGAGCGGGACGTGGTGGATAATTCGTTCGACGCCGCCCGAAACAATCGCTTTGGCTTTTTCGGTTGCCGCGTGTTTGTCAGAATGAACCCACGAATCTTGTTCGCGAATCGAAACGAGTTCGCACAAGTACGGATTCAGTCCTGCGCGTTGGGCGGCTTTGCGAAACGTGCGTTCGTGCAAATGCGGCGAGCACGCGGCGACGACCACGCGCGTAAGCCCAAGTTCCTTGATGTCTTTTTCGATGAGCTCTTGGCCCAGACTCGAGCACATGAATTTGTAATCGCGCGCGATAATGACGCCGCGCCGTCCTAATTTTTCCGCCGCCCATTTCGCCACCGCTTCCACGTCCACCGTGCCCGCGATGTTGCTGCCGCAGTGGCAGACATAGACGCCGATACGGTCGAGCGGCTTGTCGGCTCGACCGACGCGTTCTTGGAATGCTCCGTTGCCGCTCATAATTCCATCTCCTCACTCTCGGCGGGCATCACCGGCAAGGGCAGCGCCTCTTTCGGGCGGCGGGGTTTGCGCTTTGGCTTTTCCGCTTCGCCTTCGGGCAGCGGCGCTTGAATGCCAATGCGCGCGAGGGCAGGCGCGGCGCTCACGATCTCTTTGCCAAAACCCAACGCTTTCGCTTCAATGCCAAATGCCAAGCCCATCAACTGGGTGAAATACACAATGGGCAGATTGAATTTGACGCCGAAATGCCGACTCACTTGCTGTTGATACGCGTCGAGATTGAGCTGGCACATCGGGCAGAGCGTCGCGAGAATGTCGGCTTGGAAATCGGCGGCGTTTTGGAGCAAGCGGCGAATCAACTCGTACGCGACGTCGGCGGAAATTTGCGTCATGTGTCCGCCGCAGCAGTGCGTCTTGAGCGGAAAGTACACCACTTCCGCGCCGAGCAATTTCAAGAGCCGGTCCAGTTCCATCGGGTATTCGGGATTCGTGCGAACCCCCTGGGTTCGCCGCTCGCCGCCGAGATGCGGGCGCGAAAAAAGGCAGCCATAGTACGGCGCGACGCGCAGTCCCGTCAGCGGTTTGACGACCAGCTCTTTGACGCGCGCGTAACCCACATCGCTCACGATCACGTCGAGCAAATGGCGAATCTTGACCGCGCCCGCGTCGTAATGCAAGCCGCCCGCCGCGAGCGCTTCGTTCGTTTTCACCGCGAGCGTTTTGTCTTCTTGCAAGTGATGATCGGCTTTGCGCAAATTGAGAAAACATGCGCTGCACGGCGCGACCAATTGCGCTTTATGAGCACCCCCGCTGCCGTCGCCCGGCGCGAATTGTTTTTCCGCCAGCGCGAGATTGCGCGCAATGAGCGCGTACGCGGCGAGTTTGTTGATGGCGAGATATTCCGTCGCGCCGCAGCAATTCCAATCGTCCAATTCGGCGAGGTCAAGCCCGAGCGCCGCCGCAATGGCGCGCGTCGAAACATCGTACGCCGACGCGCTGCGCTCGAGCGAACACCCGGGGTAATATCCATACTGGGTTCGTGATGTGGTCATAAAAGTTCCACCTCCCCGGTGCGTTCCGCTTCGGCAGTGAGCTCGTGCGCTTTGTGCAGAATCGCTTGCAAACTCTCGATGCCTTGAATGCGCGTCGGCGTGAACGCCAAGCGGTCGCGCGCCATCATACCGAGCGCGAGCGTGCCGATGCCGACTTTGCGCAGCGGTGAATGCGTAAGGTGATAGCGCGTGGCGAGACCGAGCTCAAAGCTGCGTCCGTAGCGTTCCACGTTCCCGATGAACGTTTGTGAAAAATCGGGCGCGTCCCCGTGCAAAGAATGTCCTTCGCGGATCGCCATGCGCTTGAGCGCCGCCATGATGTCGGTGATGTACACTTGCTGCGGGCAGCGCACGACGCAATAGTAACAGCTGACGCAGTACCAGAATGTGTTGCTTGAGAGGGCTTGGTCGCGCATGTCGGCGCGAATGAGGGCAAACAAATGACGCGGCGTGTAATCCATATCGGGACCGGAGGGACACGAGCCGCCGCATGTGCCGCATTGAATACACATTTCGAGACGCGAGTCGCCCGGCGTTGCCGCCATAACTTGCTGGAGGAAACTCAAGGGGGGTTTGGCAGCGCGCGGTGGGACTACGGTTTCAGTTTCAGCGAGCATAGCTTGGAGACACCTCCTTGCAGCCAAAAAAAATGGCGATGACGCGCGTCGCGCGTCATCGCCTTGTCTTACGCTTGTAGTTGGCGACCCATTCCACCTGCCGTCGTGACAGGGCGTACCCGCCAACCGAGGGTATTCGATCCGTTCTCTTTCTACTTGTGAAATGTACAACAAGCAGGTCAAAATGCAGTCAAAAACAAGTGGGTGATGCGTGCGCAATGTCCGCAAGACCCCAAGTGTTTGGGAATCGCAGGCGATTCCAGCGCGTAGCGCGGACTCGTGGAGCAAACTCCGCTCCAGCAACATCGTTGAAAAACACTTGGGGTCTTGGACTCTGTCGCGACTTTGACAGTGCCCTGTCCGGGAGTGAGGGATTATCGGCAAAGGTGACAATTGTCCCGTCACATCAAGGCAACATGCCTGTTCTTGACGCGCGCAGTGTATAATACGCTTGGCGCGCAGTTCGACTTTAATTTACCGACGCGTTCCATGTCGCGCCCTTTGACAGCAACGCGATTGAATCTCAAGGAGGAGGAATCTCATGTCTCGTTCTATCGCTCGGTACGCAGGGCTGGGCTTGATGCTCGCCCTTTTTGTTTTGCTCGTCGCCGCGTGTGCGACACCCCCCCCCCCACCCCCCACCCCCGCCACGAGTGCGCCGCAACCGCCCGCCGCCACTTCTGCCCCCGCTGGCGGCGCGACGAAACCCATCGTCATCGGTTTTACCGCATCGCAGACCGGCAATCTCAACGTCGAGTCCAAAAAACAGACGCAGGGTTTACAACTCTGGCTCGACGATGTGAAAAAAGCGGGCGGCATCAAATTGTCCGACGGCACGGTCGTCATGCCCGAAATCAAATTCTATGACGACGAAAGCAAGACCGACCGCGTGCAGGCGCTCTATACCAAACTCATCAACGAAGACAAAGTGGACTTTCTCATCAGTCCCTACAGCAGCGGATTGACCAAAGCCGCGGCAGTCGTTTCGGAACAGAACGACAAGGTTATGCTTACCACCGGCGCGGCGGATGACAAGACGATGGAGCAAGGGTTCAAGGGCACATATCAACTCTACACCCCTGCTAGCCGCTATCTCGCGGGCGCGATTGATCTCTTGAAAAAGTTAGAGCCCAACGCGAAAAAGATCGCCATCGTGAATGAAAAAGATTCATTCTCGACGACGGTCGCCAACGAAGCCAAAGCGTACGCGACCGCGCAAGGGTTCGAAGTCGTCCTCGCCGAAGGGTACGACACCGGCACCACTGACTTTGCGCCGTTCATCAACAAAATCGCCGCCGCAAACCCTGATGCCATCATGGGCGGCGGGCATTTTCAAGATGGCACCACATTTGCCAAACAGCTGTACGAGAAAAAGGTGCCCGTGAAAATGATTGCCCTGCTCGTCGCGCCTGCCGATGCAAAATTTACCGAAATCGGCGCGGGTGCGGAAGGAGTGATCGCGCCGAGCCAGTGGGAAACGCCCGTGACCTACAGTCCCGAATCGGCGAAAGCGGCAAACCTCCCGTGGTATGGTCCAACCGTCAGCGCATTCGTGGACGGCTATAAAGCCAAATACAACGAAGCGCCCAGCTATCACGCTGCCGGGGGTTACGCCGCGGGCTTGCTCTTGCAAAAAGCGCTTGAAGATGCCAACAGCACCGACGCTGCCAAGGTCAAAGCCGCGCTTGACACGCTGAACTTGTTAACCTTCTATGGACAGATCAAGTTCAGCACGGATGCAAAAACACACGGCAAGCAAGCGGGTCACACGATGGTCTATATCCAGTGGCAAAAGGGCGCGGATGGCAAACTCGCCAAACAAATCGTCTTTCCGCTCGAAGCCAAGACCGCAGACGCGCAGGCAAGGCAATAGTCTGTCGGTCAGGTAGTCGGGTAGTCGGGTAGTCGGTTGGTCGGTTAGTTGTCATTAGCTCTTTGACCATCCGACTATCCGACGCCCTGACCATCCGACGCCCTGACTATCCGACCATCCGACTCACCAACCATCTGACCATCCGACCATCCGACTCACCAACCATCTGACCATCCGACCATCCGACCATCCGACTCTCCGACTCTCCAACCATCCGACTATGAACTGGGAAGCACTTTTCGCCTCTGCCATTGACGGCATCATGCTCGGTTTTATCTATGGGCTTGCGGCAATGGGCCTTTCGCTGATCTTTGGCGTCATGCGCGTCATCAATCTCGCGCACGGGCCCATCATCGCGCTGGGCATGTTCTCGACGTACCTGCTTACAACGCAGCTCGGACTGAATCCATACGTCGGCGTCGTGCTGACGCTGATGTTTGGATTGTTGTTTGGCATCGTGATGTATCTCGTCGCGGTGCATCGCGTCATCAATCAGCCCGAGCTCACCACGCTCCTCGCCACCTTCGCGGTATCGCTCATCATCATCGGCTTGGGCACGGCGGCATTTACGACGACGCCGCGCGCGCTCGACGTGGATGTGGGCACCCTGCAAAGCGGCGCGGTGACAATTCTCGGCACGCGCATCATCGCGGTGCTGATCGCGCTGGCGGTGGCGGGCGGACTGTACGGCTTGCTGTACCGCACGCGCGTCGGTAAATCCATTCGCGCGGTGGCAAACAATCGCGCCGCAGCGGAACTGATGGGCATCAACACGACCGCGATGCTCGCGTTCAGTTTCGGGTTGGGCGCGGCGTTGGCGACGACGGCGGGCGGCTTGATCGCGACGCTGTTTGCATTCACGATTCTCGCGGGCGGCAGTTTCGAGCTCAAGAGTTTCGTCATCGTCGTGCTCGGCGGCTTGGGCAATCCGACGGGCGCGCTGATTGGCGGCATTTTGCTCGGACTGCTCGAAGGCGTCACCACGATTTTTATTCCCGTCGGTTGGGTGCCCGTGATCGAATATGTCATTTTCATTTTGATCCTGCTCGTTCGTCCGAACGGTCTCTTGGGAGCACGCGCATGAATAGTTCGCAACCGTTTGCCGCGTCCGCGCGTCTCGCGTGGCGCGAAACCCTCATCCCGTACGTGCGCCTGATCGCGCATCCGTTTCTCGGACTCGTGCTCGGCGTCATCCTCGTCGTCGCGCTGTTTCCGATTGTGACAAATTCGCCGACGCTGCGCGAAGAAATTTTTCTCGTGTTGATGGCGGTGATTCTCGCCTCGTCCGTCAACATCATCATGGGCTATACCGGCTATGTCAGTTTTGGCAATATCGTATTTTTCGGATTGGGCGGGTACGTCGCGTTTTTTATGATGCTGACTTTTCACGTGCATCTGGCGGTCGCCGTGCTCGCGGGCGGAATTTTTGCCGCGCTCTTTGCGACGCTGCTGGGCATCCCCGTGCTGCGTTTGCGCGGCGCGTACTTTGCGCTGGCGACGATCGGCATCAACGAAGCGGTGCGCGCGTTCGTCAACAATTTTGATCCGTTCGGCGGATCGGTCGGGATGAACTTCGATTACAGTTTTTACGACGCGTACGGCGGCGCCAAAAACGCATTGTGGCTCGCGTATTACGCCATCGTGCTGGTCGCGTTGGCGACGGTGGCGGCGAGTTTCATCATCAAGCAAAGCAAGTTCGGGCTGGGCTTGATGGGGATACGCGAAGATCAAGACGCGGCGCAAGTGTTGGGCATTCAACCCGCGCGCTACAAAGTCATCGCGTACGCCATCTCGGCGCTCTTTCCGGCGATGGCGGGCGCGGTCTTTTTTTTCAAGAACGGCATCATCGAACCGGGACCCGCGTTTTCGCTTACCGCTTCGATTGAAGGGTTGGTCGCGGTGATGCTGGGCGGATTCGGCACCGTCGCGGGGCCCATCGTCGGCGCGGTGGTCTACGACCGCTTGCGCTCGTTTTTGTTGACGAGCGGCGCGTTCAGCGAATTGCACGTCGCGGTCGCGGGAGTGCTGCTCTTGTTGATCGTGCTCTTTGTCCCGGCGGGTCTGGTTGGTGAATTGCGGCGGCGCGTGCCCTGGCTGCGCAAGTACACCGAGTAGTAACGAATTCATTCGTCCGAAAAGTTCGACAGGATTAACAAGATTAACAGGATTTTCAAACCCTAAATTTTCAATCCTGTTAATCCTGTTAATCCTGTCTCCAACCCCAATGATTCTTGAAATCGAAAATGTCACGCGCACATGTAGTAACGAATTCATTCGTTAGCAGGGAAACGAATGAATTCGTTACTACGAGTTAATCAATGATTCTTGAAATCGAAAATGTCACGCGGCGATTTGGCGGGCTGACTGCGCTCGACCACGTTTCGCTCACCGCGCAGCAAGGCGAGATCCTCGGGCTGATCGGACCGAACGGCGCGGGCAAGACGACGCTGTTCAACGTCATCAACGGGGTCTATCCGCCCAGTGAAGGACACGTGCGCTTTGAACGCGACACGATCAGCGGTCTGCCGCCGTACGCGATCGCGCGGCGCGGCATTGCGCGCACGCATCAGGTCGTGCGTCCATTGAGCGAATTGACCGTACGCCAAAACGTCATGGTCGGCGCGTGTTTCGGACGCGAGAATCTTTCGCTCGCCAGAGCGGCAAGCGTCGCGGACACGGTGCTGGAATTCGTCGGGTTGAATGAAAAACGCGAGGCGTTGGCGTCGAAATTAAATGTCGCGGAAAAGAAACGCCTGGAGCTCGCGCGCGCGTTGGCGGCGCGCCCGCGCTTGATTTTGCTCGACGAAGTATTGGCGGGCTTGAATCCGCACGAAGTGGCGGGCATGGTCGAGGTGGTGCGCCAAATTCGCGCGCAAGGCGTCACCGTCATCATGATCGAACACTTGATGCATGCGGTAATGAATCTTTCGGATCGCGTCGTCGTTTTGGATTACGGCGCGAAAATCGCCGAGGGCACTCCGCAAGAAGTTTCGAACGACCCGCGCGTGATCGAAGCATATCTCGGCGACCCGAAGGCGGCGCAGAGTTTTATGGAAGGCGAGTGATTTCCTTTCTTTCCCTAGCGCGAATTCCAGGTTGGTTGATGGTATGTAGTATAGCGCCTTGTGCGCGTGTATGCCGAGTTCGACGCCCACAAGTGCCTGCCCTGAGCGTAGCCGAAGGGGGCTAGACTACCGTAAACGGAATAGGAATTCGCTCTAACTCGGACAAGCCGAGAGCAAAGCAGGAAACCGCGAATCTACGCGAATCTACGCGAATGAGATTCCGGCGATGTGCGATGTAGGCGATGAGAATACATCGCACCCATCGCCTACATCGCAGTTCCATTCAAAATGACATGATTCGCGTAGATTGGCGTGGAACTTGTCCCGAAGGCTTGTCCCGAAGAATTGAGGGAATTGAGGGATTCGCGGTGTAAAAATCGGTATGGTGCAAGTTAGATTGACACTGTCATTCTGAGATGCC
>JACQWQ010000168.1 GCA_016209205.1 Chloroflexota bacterium | reverse complement strand
CTGCGGATGGCGGCGTACACCCATCCCGAGTACGTTAATCGCCGGCACCGACTTGGCGCCTTGATAGTAGCCGATGTGACATGCCATGCACACATCGTTGGTGGCTTTAAGTTCTGCGGCGCTGCGGAAATCGTGCTTTTCAACATTGAACGTCCAATCGAGCGCGAATTCACTTTGTCCACTTTTGATGGTGTCCGCATCTTTGCTATAGTCGGTCCAGCGTTCAAGGATATTGCCCTGCGTTTTCTGGAGCACGGGCGAATTCCAGTGGCAAGTGCCGCAGTTGGTCTGCATGTGGCAGCGCTCGCAGTCATTCGCGGCGAAATTCTCGTCCACGATGTATTCTTTGCCGTCACTGCCGGTGACCTTACGCTCGACGCGGGGATGCCCGTCAGGCGTGTTTTTCAGGTCCTTGATTGTGGCATGGTCGCTTTTCAAAAATGCTTGAAAGCGCGCGTCGGTGTGACATTGGAGGCACGCGCTCGCCTCGACGCTGTAAAAATTGCGCGTTTTGGTCGTGTCCGTATCTTTGACGCTAAAGCGTGCCCAACTGCCATAGATTCGATTGGCGTTGTGCGGCGGGGTGGGGTTCAAGCCACTGTGGCAATCGGTGCATTTCGCCGCGGCGTGCTTGCCCGCTGCAAACGCGGCGGGATCCACATAGAGCGGCACCTTTTCAGTGCCAACCGTCGTCGTCATCCCTTGAACGCCGTGACACACCAGACATTGGTCGTTCGGTCCTTGGGCGGCGGCAAGCCGAACGCTCAAGAGGAAAAGCGCGCCGACCGCCAGGATGACGAGCCATCTACGTTTATTCATTTCCACACACTCCCTTCGTAAGGTTGTTGCAATTCTGGTTTCAGACAAAACAGGTCCGCTGGCTTGGGAGTGCCGTCACTCAAACAATCAGCATTCGAGCGTCAGGAGCAATCTCCAACACATTGCCCGGAGTCATTCAATCGCTGCGCCCGCACCTCCTTTCATGTGTACAATAACAAGCCCTGGCGATGTACCAACACATCGGCAGGGCACAATTGACACCCGCAGCGCGCGACATTACGCGCTGCGTCATAATCCGTGTTTCTATTATTCCGTGGGGAAAGTTCGATTCAGTCAAAACGCCGTGATAATTTGGTCAAGATTGTCTATCGGTTTACGATATTGAAAAGCGATATTGCGATTCGAACATGCGCCAAATTCTGCACCTCGACCTCGACGCGTTTTATGCGACCGTCGAAATGTTGTTGAATCCCGCGCTGCGCGGCAAACCGCTCATCGTCGCGATGGGCGACCCGAAATCGCGCGGGGTCGTTTCGACATGTTCGTACGAGGCGCGCAAGTTCGGCGTGCACAGCGCGATGCCATTGCGCGAGGCGCAGCGTTTGTGCCCGCAAGCGATCATTGTCCCCGTAAGGCATCACATTTATTCGGAACATTCGCAGCGCGTGATGAATTTGCTGCGCGAAATATCACCGCTGGTCGAACAGGTTTCGATTGACGAAGCGTACATTGAAATTACACCCGAACGCGACGGCGTTGCGGCGGCGCGGGAAATTCAACAGCGCATTCACGACGAACTGCGCTTGTCCTGTACGATTGCAGTGGCGTCCAACAAACTTGTTTCCAAAATCGCCTGCAACACGGTGAAACCGCGCGGCTTTATCGTCGTGCCGGAAGGGACGGAACAGGAATTTCTCGCGCCGCTGCCCGTCGGCAAAATGCCCGGGGCGGGACAGGTGACGCGCGAAAAATTGAAGGCGAAATGGGGCGTCGAAACGATTGGCGATTTGGCGCGCGTGCCTTTGGAAGAATTGCGCGCGGCGTTCGGCAAGCACGGCGTTTACTTGTCCGAAGGCGCGCACGGCTGGGACGATGCGCCGATTGTGACTGACCGCGCGACCAAGAGCATCAGCCAGGAAAACACGTTCGAGCGCGATCTGCGCACGCCTGACGCGATTTACAATTATATTGACGAGATGAGCGCGGGCGTCGCGCGTGAATTGGAACGCGAGGGCTATTTGGCGCGGACGATTGTTTTGAAATTGCGCTACGCGGATTTCACCACGCTGACGCGTCAGACGACCCTCCGCGCGCCGACGGCGGATGAAAACGTGATTCGCAAATGTGCGCGCGAGTTATTGGACAAACACTGGGAACGCGCGCAAGCGATACGCCTTGTCGGCGTTGGCGTGCATAATTTGATCGAGCGCGATGCGACGTGGCAGATGGAATTGGAGATTGGAGATTAGAAGTTGGAGGTTGGATGGAGAGAGAGAGGGAGAGAGGGAGTGAAGGAGTAGCCAGTAATCAGTGATCAGTGATCAGTAATCAGTAATCAGTGTGTAGGGAACGTTCGCCGCAACGTTCCGCCCCGCGTGCGCCGCGCGATTTGCAATACGCGATACGCGATATGCTATCCGCCATCTGCTATCCGCTATCCGCGCCACGGAAACAGCGAGCGCACGATCAGCGCGATACCGCCGACGAAAAGAATCAACATACCGAGCGTGACAAAGAGCGAAGCGGGCGCGAAATAGATTTGCAGATTCGAGATAATGCCGATAAGCATGACGAGCAAGCTGCCGCCGGTGAGAAGCCAGCCGAGAATCGAGCGATAATTGAAAAATAATAGCGCGACGCCGATGAGGAAAAAGACGAGCGTGATGCCGAACGCGGACACTTCGCCGATAAAGGGAAAACGCAAACCCCAAAACGTGTTGGTCACGATGATTTGGTTCATCAACATATAGCCGCCCGCGAGCGCCATGATGACGCCGATGATGAATGTGCCGATGCCGCCCGGCGTGCCGCCTGCGCCGCGATTCATGATGGATTCTCCTTTTGGACTGGACGTATTATAACGCATGTTCCATAGTAACGATTGAAATCGTTACTACGGGCTTGACGATTGTGCAAGAAAAAAAACGGGACGTAGTAACGATTTCAATCGTTCGTCCCGTTTCGTCCAAACCAGCCAGCTAAAACAATCCGCGCAGCACCAACGCCAACCCCACGATAAGCATCGGAATGCCGACGATTGCTCCAATCACCGTCACCGTCAACAACAACCCCACAATCAATAGTACAAATCCCAACACGACGGCGAGCAAGCGTCCGGTCAGACCGAGAATGAACGTTACCAGATTCCACAACCACACAAACGGCGTCAGAAGCAATGGTGTGCTCTCTGTTCGCACTGCCATGTTTCGTTCTCCTTTCTGCATCGTTCTACGCCGCTGCGCGCGAAAAGTTGCAGACCCCACCCTAACCCTTCCCCTTGCAAAGGGAGGGAATCTCGCCCCTCTCCTATTGTAGGAGAGGGGTTGGGGGTGAGGTTTACTTGCGCCGCCAGAACACCTGCGCGAGTAAAATCACACCGAGCAATACGAGCAGCAGGGGCCAGTACTGCCCGAACATGCCAATGGCGCCAAAAAAGGAAGCGAAGATGAGGAACGCGGCAAGCCCCACGAGAATCGGCGCGCCGCCTGCCACAATCGCTTGGCGCAAATTCCCTTGCATCAGGTGCATCAAAAAGATACCGACGCCGACAAACGCGGGTATGAGCGTCCATACGTACGCCCAACTTGCCCAATTGTTTGTCGTGTTTTGCCAATACAGAATGCCGCCGATGCCGCCGATGACCGCTGCGGGCACCATCAAGTTCGGGCTCCACGTCAACAATGCACCAACCAAAACCAGCGCGCCCGCCGCGACGATGAGGAGGGGCCAGTTCGATTCGTTCAGCTGATAGATGCGCAGCGCGGGAAAAAATTGCAGCGCCAAGAGATAGACTCCGAATAGGATTAACATCAAAGCAAAAATGATTCGTCCGCGATTTGGTTGGTTCATCGTGACCTCCTCTAAAAGTGTGACGGGTGACGAGTGAAGGGTGACGGGGCAACCCAGCCGCGTCACTTTTCACCCCATTCCTGGTGCATCGCAAGGCAAAGGGACAACGCCCCTTGTGGAACCAAGACCCTACTATTTTCCCACAAAAATGGCACAATGTGGCAAGACATTTTGCTCATTGCGATTCCGGCGCAACTTTTCGGCGGGTCTTAGTGTATCTAAAATGAAACATGCACGCAACCCTTTCCTTGTCGTCGTCCGCATTGGCGTGGGGCGCGCGTCCCGTTCGCAGTATGGAATCGTTCGCCCGGCAATCTGACGCGCAACTCGTCACGCTCACGTTGGACGGGCAGCGCGATGCTTTTGGCGAACTCGTACGGCGGCACCAAACGCGCGCCTACAACGCCGCCCTACGCGTGGTCGCCAATCGCCAAGACGCGCTCGACGTGACCCAAGACGCGTTCGTGCGCGCGTACGACGCGCTCGCGTCGTTCGACCGCGCGCGGCCCTTCGCCCCCTGGTTGTGCACCATCGTCACAAACCTCGCGTTGAATCTCGTGCAGCGCAAACATCCTGCCGAAGCATTGGACGAAGACAACGTGGCTGCGTTCGCGTCCGATCCGGTGCACCACATTTTGGAAACGGAACGGCAAGCGCGCGTTCAACAGGCGCTGCGTGAATTGCCGCCGGCGTGGCGCGCGGTCATTGAATTGCGTCACTTTCAGGAATTATCCTACGACGAAATCGCCGTCGCGCTCAACCTGCCATTGAGCGACGTCAAAAGCCATCTGTTTCGCGCAAGGCAGAAATTAAAACAATTGCTCGAGCCAATCGAATGAATGCTCATCTTGACACGCGAACCTTGAATTTATACCTCGATGACGCGTTGGACGCCGCCCTACGCGCCGACGCGGACGCACACCTGGCGGAATGCGCCGCGTGCCGCGCGGAACTCGAACAGTTGCGCGAGGTGTTTGCCGTGTTCGAGACGTGGCGCAATGAACCGATCCCACGCGATGTGAGCGTCGCGGTCATGGCGCGCGTGCGAGGACGCCCCGCGCCGTTTTTGCGCGCGCAGTGGGGCATTGTCGCGTTGGCGGTACAAGCCGCATTGGCAGCGCTGCTGATAGCGTGGGGAATGCCGCTCGTGCTGCGCAGCGTGACGGGGTTGCCGATTCCTGCACTTGGCGCGCCTGCATTCGATTGGAGCGGATTGCAGTTTGCGATGCCATTCGAGGTGAACATCGCACTGCCATTGCCCGCGGTGTCATCGTGGGTCTGGGCCTTGGTCCTTCTCGGCGCAGGAATTTTTTGGCTCGTGGGCAACCGTTTGGTTTTGTACACCTTGCAGCGGAAAACGGAGGCATCGCAATGAATTTGAACCAACTCGTCGCGCTCGTTTTCATCCTTGTCATTCTCGGCATCGGCACGGTGGGCTTGACCGTTTTGCTCGACGTGGTGTTTGCGCGGTGGGTGCGACGCGCGAGCGCGAGCGTCGCACAGATGCCGATTCGTTCGGCGGTTGTCGGCGCTATCAATTTTGTTTTTTTCAGCGTGATCGCGTTTGTTGTGTTTGCGATTGCCCAAGAGCTGGATAAAGGCAGCTCGCGCGAATTGAGCGTCATTCTGCGTTTTTGGGGCGCGCTCATCATTTTGGTTTTGGCGTCATTTGTCGCACTAGGCATCGCGGCGAGCGCGCGTTGGCTCGGCGAACGGATCGCGCCCGAAAAAAACGCGCTGCGTCAAAGCATTACCGGAATCGTTGTGCTGGAACTTGCCTGCTTTGCCCCGCTCGTCGGTTGGATTGTCGTGCCGTTGGCGGCGATGCTCGTAGGATATGGCGCGGTGATTATTGCGTTGGTCTGGAGACGCGAATGAAAAGTTGGAGATTGGAGACTGGAGACTGGAGAGTCGGGCGGTCGGGGAGTCGGGTGGTCGGGGAGTCGGGTGGTCGGATGGTCGGGGAGTCGGATGGTCGAACGATTTGCGATTTGTGTTAGTGCGATAGTGCGGATGAACTGCATCCGAGCAATCGTGCGATAGTGCGATAGAGAGATTGGCGGTTGGCGATTGGCGATACGCGATTCGCGCTATGCGATTGACGTTTCATGTTTGACGATCCGCGATCCGTCCTCTGCCCTCTGCCATCTGCTATCTGCAATTCCCCCCGGAGGTTCACATGGGTATTGGAATCGGCGACATTACGACGATTTTTGCGACGCTGTTCGCGTTGGGGGTGGTGTTTCCGGGCTTGCTGTTGGCGTGGACGCTGCTGCTGCCCGCGCTGGTCGAACGCGCGCGGGAACGCGTGACGCTGACGCCGTGGAAATCGTTTTTTCTCGGTGCGCTCGCGTTGCTTGTTGCGGGCGTGCCCACCGCAATTTTGAACGGACGCGCGGGTCCGCTGCAATTTATCGGCATTGTCAGTGTTTTCGTTTTGCTGACGATCGTGAGTATTGGCGCGGCGGGTGTCGCGGCGTTGATGGGCGAACGTTTGCGCGGGCAAGGTGTCAATGCGACAACGCCGGGCGCATTGCTGCGCGGCGCGGTTGCTTTGGAATTCGCGATGGTGTTTCCGCTCGTCGGTTGGTTCATCGTGCTGCCGCTGGTTGGAACTCTTTCGCTCGGCGCGGCGACGTTCGCGCTGCTCCGGTGGATGCCTCGCGAATCGCCTATCGCGAATCGCGAAGCGCCAATCGCAACGTCGAGCATGCCGTTGAGCGATGCGCGATAAACGAAGCAATTCATCCTTCCGCCTTCATCCTTCATCCTTTCTTGTGAACCGTCGTCAATTTCTCACGCTTGGCGGAATCGCCGCCGCAGCTGCCGCACTCGGCGCGTGCGCCCCCCCGCGCGAATGGGTCAAGCGAACGCGCGGCGATGACAGCTGGATTCCCGCGCCGCCGGTGTCGGACCAAGTGTGGCGTACGTTGAACCGGCTCACGTTCGCGCCGCGCGCGGAGGAGCTCGCGCGCGCCAATGAAATCGGACGCGACGCGTGGATCGAGGAACAGCTCGCGCCGGAAACGCTCGACGATTGGGAGTGTGATGCGCGCACGCGCGGCATGGATACGTTATGGATGGATGCAGACTTGGCGCTGAATGTGCGTACCGAAGCCGTCAAGCCCGAACTGCAAGGCGCGCGACTCGTGCGCGCGGTTTATTCGCGGCGGCAGTTGTACGAGAACGTCGTCGAATTTTGGACCGACCATTTCAGCATTTCGATTGACAAGTTCGACTGTCTGTGGCTCAAAGTGGTGGACGACCGCGATGTGATTCGCAAACACGCCTTCGGCAATTTTCCCGATCTGTTGTGGGCGTCTATGCACTCGCCCGCGATGCTGCACTATCTCGACAATCAAGAAAATTTCGCGCACGCGCCGAACGAAAATTACGCGCGCGAATTGTTGGAATTGCACTCGCTCGGCGTGGACGCGGGTTAT
>JACQWQ010000167.1 GCA_016209205.1 Chloroflexota bacterium | reverse complement strand
CCTCTCCGCCCTCTTTCCCCTCTCCGCCCTCATTCCCCTCTTCGCCCTCTTTCCCCTCTCCGCCCTCTTTCCCCTCTCCGCCCTCATTCCCCTCTTTGCCCTCTTTCCCCTCTCCCCCCCCCGACGCAGAAAGTTTTACATTCAACTCCTGCGCCACCGTCTTTACTTTCAACTCCGTGTATGCGACATGAAATTGCGGTAACGGGCCGTCGTCCCCGCGCCCTTTGACGAGCATGAGCGAAACAAAAATGTTGGGCGCGTACGCTTCGGGAATCGGCAGCGTGATGCGCGGGCTGTTGCCTTCCAATTTCAAATGTTCCACGCGCAAAATGTTGCCGCGTTCAATCGTCAACAATGCTTCGGCGTCCGCGTACGGCGCGAGCAAAACCAATTCCGCCGTGTCGCCGGGCTGGTACTCTTTTTGATTCGCGATCAATTCGATGCGGTTATTGTTCGGCACACGCCAACCGACGAAATCGCGCGACGTGACCCATAACCGGGTTGAACTCGAAATACGATTGCCCCGCGCGTCGCGTCCCGCCGCAGCAATGCGATAGATGCCGCCGCGCCGCGGCGTAAACGTCACCACCGCGCGCCCGCTTTCATTCGTCCGCAAGTGATCGGTGCTGACGAGCGTTTCGCTGTACACACTTTTCCATTCGTACGAACCACCATTTTTCTCGCGCGTGTTGTACCACATCCCCGCATACACCGAAACAGTGATGGGTTCGTTGACCATCAGTGTGGGCGTACCGTCGCCGTTCATGTTGCGCGAGTCAATCGCCATCAGGTCCACCGCCATTTCCTTGTTCACGTGACCGACATAGCCGCGTGGCCGCGTGCCGATCATGTACGCGCCCTGATACACCGGCGCGGTGGCGCGTGCGGAAATGACTTGATGATTCAAATCTTCCACGTCCGCTTCCAACGTAAATTGTTGATGCCCTTGCAACTCGCTCAAATCCGCGGGCAGCTCGAGATGAAAATTGCCTGCCGCGTCCGTTTGCGCCGTCCCCTGGCGAAATTGTTCTGCGCGCGTTCCATCCTCGCCGTACCAATCTTCCGGGTTTGCCGCGCCAAAATCCCAATCGCCATCCAACTCCGGCTGCGGGAAATAATTTTCACGCAGCAAGCGCCACGTCACTTGAGCGTTCGCCACCGGCCCGCCGAACAGATAATGACTCGCCACGTCGAACTGCATCGTGTCGCCGTTGATGTATTCGGGCTGCGTGCTCGTGACCGCCACTTGAAATTCGGGACGGCGATACTGCGCGACGAGAAAACTCGTGTTGCCGTAATCCGTTTCAATCGCGTAATAGCCCGTCGGCGCGCTCTCGCCTAAATTCACCGCACCGTCGAACGTGCCATATTTGGAAAGCGGCAGCTGCTGATGCGAAATTTCATTTCCGCGCGCATCACGAATCGTGACGCTGACGCTTTTGAGCGGCTCGTACGCGGGCGCGGTGGCATCGGGATCGTTGCGCGCGTGTGTCGCGCCGTACGCGGTGGGCACACCGTACGTTTGGTCCTCTTGCGCGCGGCGCACGATGCCTTTGAAATACACCGTCTGTCCCGCGCGATAAATTGGACGGTCGGTGTACACATTGGCAAAATACGCGCGGCGAAAACGGTCCACGCGTTCCGTTGCCAAATCAAAGTCCCAATGCGAAATGCCTCGATTCCACCTACTGCTCACTGCTGCTATCGTTCTCTCACCGCTTTCGGCGACGACAATTAAATTGACATTGTTGGTTTCCCAATTGCGTTCGTCATCCCGCGCGTCGAGCGTAAAGGAAACGCGCCAAATGCCGTCGAGGTCGGTCTTGCCCTCTGCAATACGTTTGCCGCTCTCGCTGTACAACGCCAACGGGAGATGCGGCACGGGTTTCCCGCTTGCCAAATCGGTTGCCCATACCACCGCGTCGTTGTCGGTGTGTTTCAACGCGAGATTGTACGGCGAATACAACACCAGACTGCGGTCGCGCAGCGTATCTATCATTGCCGTGGTCTCAATCAAATACACGTCGGGCGCGAGCGCTTCGCCCGACGTATCGCGCACGTACGCGCGCAGCACGCGCGCGACATCCAATTCATTCGGCACCGTGTCCGACCATTCGTGTACTAGGTTCTTATGATCTGCGACGTACTTGGCCAGCGCCGAGTTGTAATAATAGCCGTCGTGTTGGAGCAGCGAAAAAAACTTGGCGCGCGGCACGCGATACACCGCGTAATTGACGCGGGCGACGTTCGCGTGCGTGACGTAAATATCGAGCGGGCGGTGCGCGTCCATCATGCTGAAATCGGGCAAAGAGACATACAACTGGCTCTTGGCGGGCGCGGTCGTAAAGTGTACCACGACATCGCGTCCCAATTTTGCGCCGCCGCGATCTTTTGTGTCCGCATGAATCGTCACCGTGTATGCGGTAGACGATTTCCAATCGCCCCAGATGAGCGCCGCAGAGCCATGGTCCACCACGCGCATGCGTTTCAATTCGGGCGTGACCGCGACGCGTACATCTTTTGGGTCCACCGGCGCAGTGAACGACATGAGAAATCCGGCGAGGTCGTCGCGTATCGCCGTCGAATCTTTCTCGCCATCGCGCGGCGATGTTCCGCTGAGGTCAAACGGTGGGATGGTGTGAAACGTCCATTCGTTTTTGGCGGAAACAACGCCGTGATGACCCAAATCGGTCGCGCCCGCGTCCAATCTGATTTTGTAAATCGTGTTCCGTTCTAACGCTTGTGCGGGAATAAATTCGACCGTATTGTCCTTCCATTGAAATTTTCCCGCCACGTCCCCACCGCCGTTATTTGGTGCGAGATGAAAACGCGCGTGGACGGACGCGTAATCCATCGCGGTGTTGAATCGAATCGAAACTTTTGTATCGGGCAAGACATTTTGCCCGCGCGGTGTAAAACGAACGACCTCCGGATGAATCGTTTCAAACGACCATTGATGTCCGTCGAACGAATGTCCAAGCGTGTCGCTGATGGGTTTCACTGTGACCGTGTATGTCGTCGCAATGTCCAAATCCACCGTCGGCGAGTACACAAACGTAAACGGGTTTTCCCAATATCCCGTACCGGGCAGCGCGGGTTCGATGGTCAGCGGCTGTGTCACCACGTTCGTCGCCTTGACCGCGTCGAACGGCGCCATCGGGTAATTGAATTGTACGCGCAGCGGCGTGTCATTACGCGCCACTGCCAAGTTCGTCGCGTTCGCTTCCGGGAACGTGCGAATCACGCGCACGGGTTCGATGGCGTACAGCTGATCGGGTCTAAACGGCGTCGCGGTGGGTGCGGGTGTTCTTTTGCCCCGACGCGTTTGTGTCGGACGCGGCGTCGCCGTGGGGCGCGGCGCGTTCGGCGTCGCGGTGGCTTGTCTCTGCGGCGTCGGCGTGGCGGTGGTTTGTAGAGACGTTTCGGTGAAACGTCTATTCGGCATGGACGACGGCGGCAGCGGCGGCGCGGCGCACGCCATCAAAAGCACGAGCAAGAGGGCGAGTCCGTATTTTGAATCAAACATTTTGCAGGGACGCGCCCTGCAAGACATCGCGCAGCCCGCGCCGCGCGCGGCTTAACCGCGCGCGAACGGTTGCAACATCGGTGTGTGTGATTGCGGCAATGTCTTGCGGCGCGAGTTTTTCCAAATCGGCGAGAATCAACGTGATGCGTTCTGACAACGCCAGGGTTTCAATGCCGCGCTGGAGCTCGGTGCGCGGCGCAAACGGCGCGGGATAGGATTCGAGATACGCGGTGCACCGCGCGGTAATGAGCCGCAACAGCCACACCTCGAACGATTCGTCATGCAGCGTGGCAATTTTGGCGTACGCGTGCGCGATCACATTTTGCGTGATGCCGCTCGCGGTGTCCGTATCGTTCAGCAGGTGGTACGCGACGCGATACGCGCGTTCCTGATGGCGCACGACCAATTGATTGAACGCGTGAAGGTCGCCGCGCGGCGCGGCGCGAACCAGTTTGGATTCGTCGTACGAGAAAAGGCGGGGAGCGTGCGGGCGCGACGGTCCGCGCATCGAGGAGGAGAAAAAGTTCACCGCCACATTTTCCTAGAATGTGGCGGTGTGCGCATCGGATAAAGTACGTATTCGGTACGTATTTCCACTACGTAATCGTAGTGACGAATTCATTCGTCTGGAATTTGTGAGCGAAAGATTTGTCTACCGCGAATCTGCGCGAATCCACGCGAATCCACGCGAAATTGTCTTTGGATTTGTTCTGATTCGTGCAGGGCATTGCGTTACGAGCGGGTGCTTGAAAAGCCCCGTCACCCGTCACTTGTCACTTTCCCGTTTGACAAGCCGATGCTCCAACGCGAAACGCGTCGCCGCGACGCGCGAATTCACGCCGAGTTTGTTATAGATGGATTGCAGGTGCGTGCTGACCGTGCGTGGGCTGAGCACCAATTTTGCCGCCACTTCAGCATCGCTCAGCCCCGCGGCGACCCACTGCAAAACCTCCAATTCGCGCGGCGAGAGTCCGCCGGGCAGCTCATCCGGTGTAACTTGCGGCGCGGATTGCGCCAGCGCATCGCGCAGGGCTTGGTTCAACGTGTGCGGCTTGTCCGCATCGTCAAGTGTTTCTTCCAGCGCGTGCAAAATCCATTCGGTAAACAACGCGTTGAACGGCGCATAACGTTCGCCGCGCCAGCTCACCAAGCCGCGTTTGTCCAGATGCGCGAGCACGCGTTCGGAATGCGCGGAGAGGGCGCGCAACTCTCGGGCGTCAAATTCGCGCGCCAAAGGGTGCTGCGGTTGTTCCAGCAGCGCGAGCGCGGCAAGCGCGATTTTTTCCTTGTCGTCGGAATGGCGCCAGTACTCGGCGAGATGCGGCGTCGCCTGTTTGGAAAATTCCGCGCGCCAAAATTTTTCGCGCGCGTCCGGTCCAAGTTTTTGCGCGCGCGCCTCGTACAAAAAATGACACGCGGCTTGCAGGAAATACGGATTGTATCCGGCGGCGTCGAGCAGCGCGGCGATTTCGTTTTCGTCGAAACGAATGGCGTCGCCCGCCAGCGCGTTCGTCACGAGTGCGCGCGCTTCGTCGGGCGTAAAGAGCCGTACGTTGATGTTGGCAAAGATGTTGAAAAAGGGCGACGAGCGAATTTCGTCCGAGTGCGTCAACTCGATCAGTTCGCGGCGCGACGACGTGAGCAGCGCGAGGTGATGATGAATCGCCAGACTGCGCAAGCCGTAAAAAAAATC
This sequence comes from Chloroflexota bacterium, assembly GCA_016209205.1. GTDB lineage: Bacteria > Chloroflexota > Anaerolineae > UBA4142 > SHND01 > SHND01. The sequence continues at coordinate 20,964 of JACQWQ010000167.1, read as the reverse complement.
GGGACCGAAATTCGCGTTGCGCGTGACGTTTTCAAATTCGTCGAGCAGCAAAACAATGTACAACCCCTGCGCGTCGAGTTGGTCGAAAAATTCCGCGAGCGCGAAATTGTCCAACGCCGCCACATCGCGCAGCGCGGCGAAATCAATCGTCGGCACGAGCGTTTTCAATTGTCCCAACAGGTACTGCCACAACCGCGCGGGTGTCGTCATCGCGTCCACCAGCGCCAAATCCACGTACAGAAACAAATAGCGCTGCGGGTCCAACCCGTGCGCGCGTTGCACCTCCGCATCGGCGAGATGATAGAGCAGCGAGGTTTTGCCGACGCGCCGTTCACCCACGAGCGACGACGATTCAAATTCGACGTTGCGCAAGCGGCTGAACACTTGCTCCACTTGCCGCGCGCGCCCGACAAAACGCCGCGCGTCCGTTATCGGATTACCGAAAGTAAATGGATTTGACCGCATCAACTTTTCACGTCCACGCCGACCGCAGAATCAGATGACTCTGCTTACGAATTCCTTCCGTCGTTTTCCAAACGACGGCAAAAGAAGGAAAGAACGAACACAAAGAATGAATTGCCTTCTCGCCATCTTTCGCCCTCTTTCGCCCTCTTTCGCCTTCTTTGTCATGGAAACACATCCGCGCCGTACTCTTCGCCGAACGTCAATTGACGGTGGGGGATGAGTGCGCCATCTGCATCTTCCAAGAGCCACAGCCCGCCATTCGCGCTGCCCGCGACGCACACATTATTTTTGCCGCACACGGGACGCACGAACGGCGTGTTCGTATCCGCCGTAATGAACGAAACATTGGTGCGATTCGTCGCGAGTTCCACGCTCGCCAGCGCGATAGCTTGGAGTGAAGTCTGATCGGTAATGTTGAAAAACAAACGCGTGCCGTCGCTGTTCCATTTCGGTTGACGCGCGTACACCCCCCCCAGCACTTGGGGAAAGGGCAGCTGCCTGAGATTTTTCAACGCGCCCGTATCGTCCAATTCGGCAACCCATATCCGCCACACGTTGTCCGCCTGACGCATATACGCGAGATAATTGGCGTTCGGCGAAAGCGTGGGCCGGCGCGCGCTCAACCCCAATGCGCGCAAATCGCTGCCGTCGGGATTGATGGAAAATAATTCGCCGTTGTCGTTGCGCGGACCGCACACGAAATAAATGCGGTCGTCCTTGCCCCAATACGGATCAATGCTCTTGTCACAATTCGTATCGAGACGCCGCGATTCACCCGTCGCCGCATCAAAAATCGTCAAGCGATATTCTTTGTTGCCGCAATCGCCCGTGCTCGCGACAAAATGCGCGCCGTCGGGCGACCACGAAGGTTCTTCATTGTTCGGCGCGGGTTTGAACGTGACGGATTTTTTCGTATCCAAATCATATAGCCCGATCGTCGAGCAGCCGGGATCGCCGCGCGTAAAAACAATTTTCACGCCCGCGCCAAACACCGCCGTCGGCTTTGGTAAATCCGTCGGCGTGGCGCGCGTGGGAGACGACGGCAGAGGCGTTTCGGTGAAACGCCTCTCTGGCGACGCGGTGAAACGTCCATCCGGCGCGGCGGTAGGTGGCAATGACGTGGGCGCGCTTTGTGTCTGCGCTTGGGTGGATATTTCGGTTGGCGCGGCATTTGTCGCGGTCGGCTGCACGGCAACCAACACCGGCGGGGGTGAAAACCAACGCGGCAGTAACAAAAACGCGAGCGCGCCAAGCCCCACTAGCGCGACGCTGCCCAGCCACAGTGCGCGCGCCGGAATCCGCCGCGTCGGCGGGCGCGCGGTCGGATACTCGGGCGAAAGCAATCGCGGTGGAGGGGGAGGGGAGACGCTCCACTGCCGAACCGCGGCTGCGATTTCGTCGCGAATCCATTCGGGGCGCGCGTACTTGCATATCCAGATGCGCTGCAAATCTACGGCAAAGCAAAAATGTTCGCCGCCGCTCAACACGTCGCGCGCCAGCAGCGATTTGTACGCCTGCGTACGTTCGGCGGAAGGCACGACGATGTTTTGTTGTTTCAACGCGTGCGCGATGGCGTCGGGCGTAACGGGTTGATTCGAACCGGGCGCGCCGCCCATCGCCGCCGCCGCGCCTGCCAGCAGCGCTTTTTCCGCAGGCGCCGATTCTTCCCACACGTGCTTGAGCACTGCCAAGCCGCGCTCGACGGTCTCTTCGACCACCGCCTCCACATCCGCCGCATCAATTTCCGCCGCGCGCGTGTGCTGCCAGCGATTGAAAATGCTGTGACACAAGAGCTGGGTGTAGTACGGATGCCCCGACGTGATTTGCAAAATGCGTTCGCGCGCGGCGTCGGCGACGCGATAAAATTCTTGAACGGGCTGTGTGATCAAAGCCAGCGCGGCGTCGCGTCCGAGAAACGAAATCTTTTTATACAGCCCCACACTAAAGAGCGACGCATATTCTTGCGTCATGCTCTCTAACCCCTTGCCGAGCGCGAACAAAAAATTCAAACGTTCGTGGTGCTGCATCAAGTAGCGCAAGTACGCGAACGTTTCGGGTTCCAATTTGCGCGCCTGCACCTGTTCTTGCAAGCGAATCGCTTCGTCCAACATCAAGAGCAAATGCCGCTCGCCGAGCGCAGACCACACTTGCGGCAAAAATTCATTTTCAAAGGCATGACGGGGGTTGGCATGAAACGCGTCGCGCGCGAGCGGGGGCAATTCGACGCGATAATCGCGGCGCAGCCCGCGCATGATGGAATTGGCGAGCTCCCACAAAAAACCGTCCAGCCCTTCGAGCGCGAGACCGTGCAAGTCAATAAAAACGCAAACGTATCGCGCATCGAGGCGGCGCGGCATTTGATACAACGCGGAGGTTTTGCCCGTGCGGCGCTGCCCGTAGAGGACGATCACATTGTCGCGGTGTTTGCCGACGAGCGCCTGGAGAATAAACGCAAAGACATCTTGCCGTCCGAAAAACATTTCGGCGCCGGTCACCGGACTACCGGCGATGTACGGATTAACAGGTTCCATGTCGGATGGAATTATATACGGATTGTTTGAATCACCACCTTTTTGCCCACAAATGTTACTCCGAGTAGCTAAAATTGCCTTACATTTACAACCGCGAATCCTTCAATGCTTCAGGACAGGTCTGCGCGAATCTACGCGAATAAGGGGGAAAATTAGCGTAGATTCGCGTTGATTCGCGGTTTCTAGAGCGAATTCCAAATTGGTTGGTGGGATGTAGTATAGCGCCTTGTGCGCGTCATCGCAGGAAATAACGCCCACAAGTGCCTGCCCTGAGCGTAGCCGAAGGGGGCTATGCTACCGTAAACGAAAATGGAATTCGCTCTAACCCATTTGTTTCAGCCAATTTCGTCAACCAACTTTGGTGAGATGGAATAGGAGTACTGCCGTCGGGAGAACGCGCAGTCCAACTGCGCTTTAACACACTGTGGGATATTACCGGACACCTCCACAAAAAAATCTCTGCAAATGTCATTGCAGAAATCTTTTTGCCGAGCAGCTGGTTATTTTCGCGCGTCAATGAATTGTGCGGTCCGCGCGGGTTGCTTGCGCATCACGCGCGCGTGCGGCGCTCAACGTGAGCGCCAAAATGGTTACAAAAAAGAAAACCATCGCCAGCGCGTTCAACAGGCCGCCCCACTGCCGCAGTGTGAAATCACCCAAGAAATCCCCGGTACAACGCACGATCAGTCCGGTGTGCAGCAGCGCCCACGGTGCGTACAGCGTAGCGCGATAGGGCACCGGGCGTTGGATCAACGCGGGGAGAATGATGGGCGCGTGCGCGAAAATCATCCCGAAAATAAATCCGACGAAAACGGTGTGCAGCATTGCGTCATAATACATTCCCACTGCCACACTCGGCTCGCCAAGACGCAGCACGCCGCCCACGCCGAGCCACACGTAACCCGCGAGCAAGCACACCGCGATAAAACGCGGCAAGCCCGTGAGCCGTACGTTGCGGCGCGCAATGTCATAACGCAATAGCCATACCGCGAGCGCGAGCATTCCCAAGCCCGCGAGCCGGCTGCCCAGACCAAAAGTTTCTGCGGGCAAGAACGCGTACTCGAGCGCATCCAGCGCGACGCCGACAGAAAACGCGCCGATGACGATCCAGAGCGCTGCCTCGACGTTACGCGAAACGCGCAGCAGGCGGCTCAGCTCCAAGCGTTCGCCGACAATCGTCAAAATCAAAAAGCCGCTCCACCACAATACGACGTGCGCACTGCCAAACCCGGCGAGCCACAATCCGTTGCCAATCAACCACATCCACGCGCCGAGCGCGAGAATACTGGTGAACGGCGCGGGCTGTTTGCGGACGATGACCAACATCATCACCCCAAGCCCCGCGCTGCCGAGGATGACGAGTGCGATGCCGAACGTGCTGGGCGCGCCCAACCATAACAGCAGCGTGCCGAGCGCGCTCAACAACGGTGCGAAATAAAACCAGCGCACGCGCAGCGCCACCGCGCGTTCCAGTGAAACGAGCGTGCCCAAAAAACCCGCCAGCATTAACGGACCGTGCAGCGCTTCCAGTCCCTGTTTCAGGGGCGGTAATGCCCAGCCCATACGTTCCAGTCCCGCCCACAAACCGACGAGGAGGAACAATATGGCAGGCGCCAACAACAACGCATATAGTGGAAAATTTCGCGCTCGGTTCATGGGGCAATACAAGTTAGCTGCGCAAAGCCAGCCCCGCCGCGTCGAGAATGACGATTTGGCTGCCCTGAATTTTGATGAGTCCGTCGCGTTCCAGTTTCTTGAGCGTGCGCCACGCGACTTCGCGGGCGGCGCCAACCAGGGCGGCGAGTTCTTGGCGCGTCAACGGACGGCACAATTTTTGTCCGCCCAGCGTCGTCTCGCCCGAAGCAGCATGTTCGAGCAAGACGCTGCACACCCGCGCCGTAACATCCTTGAACGCCAGATCATTCGCCAGCGCGGCAAGTCGGCGCAAGCGCAAGCTCATTACGTTCAAGAGCGCGTTCAAGATCGCGGGATGTTCCATGACCAACTGCTGCGCGACGAGAGGCGCAAAACGATACACCTGCGTCGGCGTCATCGCTTTGGCGGTCACGGCGTGGTTGCCGCCGTCGAACAGGGGAGTCGGATCGACAACATCGCCGGGGCTGAGGATTTCGAGGATTTGTTCCTTGGCGCCGCAGACTTTGCAGAGTTTGACATTCCCCGCCTTGACAACGTACAGCGCGACAAACGGCGCGCCCTCTTTGATCAAAATTTGACGCGCCGCGAAATTCTGTATGCGGCCCTGAGCGTAGAGCGCGTTGCGCTCGGCGGCGCCAAGATTTAGCCAGGGCGCCAACGTGTCAAACTCTTGCAAGCGGCGGCTCATTTCCTTGGTGGTTAGGAGGCAGTGGCAATGCGCGCCGATGTAGAACATCGGATGCATTGCAGACTGCCGTAGGACCACGCGCAGTCCAACTGCGCTTTAACAAGTTGTGGGGTATCACCTGTCATTTCCCAATTGCCATTTCTGCGGGGTAGTTTACAAAGAGTTGTGACTTGAGACTAGGATAAAGGTCACACATTCGTGATCCGTTCGAGGGCGGGCAAATCATAGAGAGTAATGTGTTTGCCTTGGGCTTGCAGAATGCCTTCACGCTCAAAAGCAAGGAGTGTGCGCGAGACGACGGCGCGGTCGGTCCCCAAACACGACGCGAGCAGCTCTTGGGTGAGGTCGAGCTCCATTTCAATGCCGCGCGCAGTGGGAACCCCTCTGAGCTTGAGCTGTCCCAACAACGCATCGGCGACGCGCACGCGAATGCAATGCAGCGCCAACGCGGACGTGAGGCGCGTAAAATGGCGATAGCGGTCGGCGAGCATTCTGCCGAACGACATGCCCAGTTCGGCGTCGCTATCCCTTTGCGCCATGATCGCGCGCCTGTCCAACATTTTCAAGGTTACAGGTTCGAGCGCCTGCGCCGAGACGGGATTCCGTTCGCCGTCAAACAGCGGGCATGTGCCGAGGCAAAAGGGATCGGTCGTGCGCACAATGCACACGGTCAATTCTTGGCCTCCCTGTGCGGTCTTGAACAGGCGCACGCGCCCGCGTTCCACAAACCACAGCCCCGGGCTAGGTTCCCCTTCGAGAAAAACCGTTTCGCCCGTATCATACATGCGCGTTACCGTGACCGCACGCAGCGTCGCGCGTTCTTCTTCGGTCAAGTGCGCGAGGGCCGGCGATTGTGTGTCCAGCGCCGTCGGAATAGTCTTGGGCATCCTGTTCAGTTTAGGCGCGCGCCGCTCCATGCCAAAGGGGAAATTGTCATGCAGAATTCGGTATCTTTGTCATACTAATACCTTCGCCAATTCCCTTTGGCTCGCGCGAACCGGATGCTGCTCGGCGGTTTCGATGTGACATTCGACGTGGTCGGCGCCGCGCCAACTTGGAGCGAATTCCAAATTGGTTGGTGGGATGTAGTATAGCGCCTTGTGCGCGTCGTCGCAGGAAATAACGCCCACAAGTGCCTGCCCTGAGCGTAGCCGAAGGGGGCTATGCTACCGTAAACGAAAATGGAATTCGCTCTAATAACGCGCGGCGCTGGACACGCGCGGGCGGTACGGTTATTATGGTTGGCGCGAATTTGAATTATAGCCGATAGCCGATCGCTGCGACAACCTACGTAGCCTCGCCATCTGCCATTCGTTATCTACCATCTACCAACCGCCAAAGGAGGCAAGAGCAATGACCGCCCAACCCCTGTCCACGCGCCGCGAACGCATTGCGTGGTATCTGTATGATTTCGGCAATTCGGCGTACGCGTCCGTCGTTTTGCTCGCCGTGTTCTCCGCGTATTTTCAAAAGCAAGTTGTCGGCGGCGCGGAAGGCACGCGCTTGTGGGGCGCGGCAATTTTGATTGCGATGCTCGTCGTCGCCGTCACCGCGCCCATCCTCGGCACGATTGCGGATTTCTCCGGGTCCAAGAAAAAATTTTTGTTGGCGTACACCGCGCTGGCGTGCGTGTTCACCGCCGGTTTGTTTTTTGCCACGCAAGGACAAATCGTGTTGGGCATGGCGTTTTTCATTCTCGCGGAAATCGGGTATCGCAGCGCGCAGGTGTTTTATGACGCGCTGCTGCCCGAAATTGCCGCGCCCACCGAAATGGGACGCATCGCGGGTTTGGGTTGGGCAATCGGTTCGGCGGGCGGCATTGTGATTTTGCTGCTCGTGCTGCCGATGATTTTGCTCACCACCAATTCGCCCAATGCCGATTTGTTCATTCGCCTCTCGCTCGTCGTCACCGCGATTTTTTTCGCCGTGTCCGCGCTGCCGTTGTTCTTTTGGCTCAAGGAACGCGCGCAGCCGCAGCCCTTACCGCAAGGCAAAAATTATTTCAACGTCGCGTTCGAGCGCATCGGCAAAACGATTCGCACGGCGGGCGGGTTCGGCGAGTTTTTGAAATTCATGCTGGCGTATTTGGTATTTAACGACGGCGCGATGATGGCGCTCGACTTTGCCGCCATCATCGGCGCGGTGTTGTACGGTATGCAGCAGCAGGACCTCATCATTTTCGTCATCCTTGTACAGGCGACGAACGTGGCGGGCGCGTATTTGTTCGGACACTTGGTGGACCGCATCGGCGGCAAAAGTTCGCTCAGCGCGTCGCTCGGGTTAATGATCGCGATTACGCTTGGTTTGTATTTGAATCAATCGCCCGCGATGTTTTATGTGATCGGCGCGCTCGGCGGTTTCGCGATGGCAGGCATTCAATCGGTGAGCCGCACGATGGTCGGTTTGTTTGCCCCGCGCGGCGCGAGCGGTGAGTTTTACGGATTCTTTGCCCTGGCAGGACGTACGTCATCCTTCATCGGTCCCGGCCTGTACGGATTTCTTGCGGCGGAAGCGGCATTGTATTTTCAAGCGCAAGATCAGGACGCCACGCTCGCGGAGCAAAACGGACAGCGCATCGCGATTCTTTCCATCGCCGCGTTCTTGTTCGTCGGTCTGCTTTTGCTGTTGTGGGTGAATGAAAAGAAAGCGCGCGCGATGGCGAAAACGATGAGCGCGGCGCGCGGGGCGAGTGAAACAATAGTGGTCGTAGGACATTGAATTCGGAAAACTGGTAGGCAGGACAACAAGTTGCATTGTGGATAATCGCATTGCGCTTTCACCTTTTTTCAGGGGGCGAATTCCATTCGCTCCACCGGCGCGAATCACGAGGGAAACGCGCTTTTTATACGCGCGGCGTTGCTGTTCCGTGATAGAATTGTGCGTAGGGAAAGGTACGAATGGATGAGGGATTGACTCTATAGGAGTAGGAGACAGGAATGAAGCAAGAAAAAATCTGGCGTGAATTTGCCGCCCTTTCGCCCGAACTGCAGCAACAAGTGATTGACTTTATCGCCTTTTTGCGAACGCGCTACGCGGTCACAAGTGCTAGCAGTGCTACCAAGCGCACCAACTTGGCTAAAGAGCCATTTATCGGGATGTGGCGTAATCGTAAGGACATGAACGATAGCACAAGTTGGGTAAGAGGAATTCGTCAGCGCGAATGGATGAGCCGCGATGGCTGATTTGGTGATTGTTGATACCGACATCCTGATTGATGTTGGACGCGGCGTCAGCGACGCGGTGGCTTGTCTGGAACAGATTGAGCAGCGGGCAACGTTGGCAATCAGCGTTGTAACGCAAATGGAATTGATTATCGGTTGCCGCGACAAGGTGGAGCTTCGTAACCTTGAAAAGTTCTTGGCGCGGTTTCTAGTTGTCAAGTTGAGTGAACATGCCTCCGATACGGGCGTGGACTTGTTGCGCCGATATCGTTCGAGCCATGGCTTGTTGATTGCGGATGCGTTGATTGCAGCCACCGCAATCGCCTCAGAGGTGTTTTTTGTGACAAAGAATCAGCGTGACTATCGGTTCATCGCTGGACTGCGTTTGCTGCCGTATCCGCAACCATTTGGGACGGAAGTCGAAACAGACGCCGAATGAACATCGCTAAACATCAGTTTTTCGACTAGCGCCATTTCATTCCAAAAGGAGAAACCAAATGGAAGATTCAAATGCTCCAATCTTTCTGTCCCTGCGGCAAGCCATTGAGGAATTGGTTCCACCGCTTGACGCCGCGATAGCCGAACTCCCAAGCGAACGAATAGTGAGAGCGCGTAATGGTCTCGAGCTAATCATGAGCGAACTGACAATGCTTGCCGTCATTCTCACAAACGTAGACTATCGTGTCTCAGCTGAAGAGTTAGCCGTCATAAATGACATGCGCCGTGTCGTCTATGGCGAGGAGTCACCGTCGTTCACCGCTCAGGATTATAAAGACCTATGTCGGCAGTATCTTGCGCTGTACCCGAAAGGTATTCTGACGCTCGATGCCTTGCCAGACAGCATTGAATTTCTATTGCTTTATGATCAGGCACATGGAACTGCATACGCCGCCAAGGCGCGCGACCTCTTTATTCGCTTCACAGAAGAAATTGTCAGAGCCGACCAAAATAAAGATTCCATTGAATCTATAGTCGTGCTAAATATCAAGGATGTTCTCATCGGCGCTCCATCAACTTGAGAGAAATACGCGAGCGACGAAACCCGCAGATATGTTCGTGAAGGACAAAGAGAGATTGGCGATTTGATAGACGGAGCAACGCATGGACGAGTTCCTGCAAGCGGCGATTGACGAAGCGAAAAAAGGATTGGCGGAAGGGGGTATTCCAATTGGTTCCGTGTTGGTGATTGACGGAAAAATTGTCGGGCGCGGACACAATCGGCGCGTGCAAAACGGCAGCGCGATTTTGCACGCGGAAATGGATTGTCTCGAAAACGCGGGACGACTGAACCCAAGCGATTATCGCAAAGCGACGTTATACAGCACGCTTTCGCCGTGTGACATGTGCAGTGGTACGGTGCTGTTGTACAAAATTCCACGCGTCGTGATTGGCGAGAATCAAACGTTTCAAGGACCCGAAGCGTACGTGCGCTCGCGCGGCGTCGAACTCGTCATTGAAAACAACGCGGAATGTATTCAGCTGATGCGCGAGTTTATTCAAGCGCGCCCGGAACTGTGGAACGAAGATATTGGAGAAACAGCCAAGTAGAAGCAAAGCATTGGGCGCGCAGCGTGCCTCGCCGCCCGATGCTTTGTCCCTACCCCCGACGTTATGCCAAACTATGCCCGTCGTACCCGCATTGCAGTGACAATTCTGATCGCGATTCCCGCATTGTGCCTTCTGGGCATCATCGCGCTTCTATTCACTTCGTGCTCGTTCAACAAATACTGGGTGGCGTCGGATTTGCCCAAGCCCGACCACGGATTTCAAACGGGCACTGTCGCGGGCTACAATGTGTATGTGTGGGACTGTTTCCGAAACAAACACGTTGTTTTGTACAACGAAACCGCCGAATTTCGCAGCGGTCCCTACAAACGCGAAGAAAGCGCGTGCGGCGTCATGACGCCGACCGAAGAAAAATTGCTGCCGCAAAGCACGCGCGAGCTGAACCCGAATCTTTTTTGGTAACACGCCATTCCGCACGAATGGGTGGGTGTGCACTGCGCCAAATGAAAAAATGCCGCCACTGACGCGTTGCCCCGCGTGTGACGAACCGATTTCGCGCGATACGCTAGAGTGTCCGCTGTGCGGGACATTTATTCGCACCGCCGCGGAAGCCGCCGTGCTCGACGCGTCCAGCGATATCTCCGAAAACGCGTTTGCCGGAGCAGATGATTTTTTGCGCGCGTATTTGCAGGGCGCGCAGTTACGCGGGGCGATGCTCGGCGGCGCGGATTTGTTTGACGCGGATTTGGCGTGCGCGGACCTGCGCGGCGCCGATTTGGGCCAAGCCAACCTGAGCAGCGCCAATTTAGCCAACGCCGATTTGACGGGCGCGAATCTCGTCGGCGCAGATTTGAGTGACGCGGACTTGCGCGGCGCGGATTTGTACGACGCAAATTTGATCGGCGCGGATTTACGCGGCGCGCGGTTCAATCAAAATACAATGTTCCCCGCCGGATTCGATCCGCACGCGGCGGGCGCAATTCGTTCGACAGAGGCAATGTGAGCGCGAACGTATGCAGCCAACTCCTTTTCCGGCGCGCGGTTACACGCGCGAATCTATTTTCAATGCAATGCAGGCAATGCGCGCCCGCGATGTGCAATGGCACGCCGGGCGCGTTTTTTCGCTCGTCTTTGACGCGGGCGCCGACGCGCGCGAAATCGCGCAGCACGCGTACGATTTATTTTTCGCGGAAAACGGTTTGAATCCCACCGCGTTTCCGAGTCTGCGCCAATTTGAAACGGATGTCGTCGCGATGGTCGCGTCCTTGCTTGGGAGTGACGGCAGCATCGTCGGCAACATGACGTCGGGCGGCACCGAAAGTATTTTGATGGCGGTACAAGCCGCGCGGGATTATTGCAGAATTTTTCGCTCCGAAATTTCTGTCCCCGAAATCATTTTGCCCGTCACCGCGCATCCCGCCTTCGACAAAGCCGCGCATTATTTCAACCTCAAGGTTGTGAAAACGCCCGTCACGGCCGAATACAAAGCGGATGTCAATGCAGTACGAGACGCGCTTACCCCCAACACAATTTTAATCGTCGGTTCCGCGCCGCAGTACGCCCACGGCGTGGTGGACCCGATTCCCGAACTCGCGCACATTGCCCGAGAAAAGAATATCTTGCTGCACGTGGACGCGTGCGTTGGCGGCATGATGCTGCCGTTCGTGCGCCAACTCGGTTACACGATTCCCGATTTTGATTTTCGCGTCCCGGGCGTCACGTCGCTTTCGGTGGACTTGCACAAGTACGGCTATGCGGCGAAAGGCGCGTCGGTGATTTTATACCGCACGCGCGAACTGCGCCGTGCGATGATGTATGCGACGACGGAATGGCCCGGCGGCATTTACGCGTCGCCGACGATGTTGGGCACGCGTCCCGGCGGCGCGATTGCGGCGGCGTGGGCTGTGCTGCACTATTTGGGCGCGGACGGTTATTTGCACATTGCCGACGTGGTGATGAAAACGGTCGAGGTTTTACGCGCGGGCGTCGCCCAAATCGGCGATGTGAGAATTTTGGGACAGCCCGATATGAGTGTGTTGGCATTGGCAAGTGACACGCTCGACATTTATCAGGTGGGCGATGAATTGACGGCGCGCGGTTGGCATCTCGACCGTCAACAATTTCCGCCGAGTTTGCACCTGACGGTGCATTACGGGCACGCCGCGCGCGTCGAATTATTTTTGCGCGATTTGCAGGACGCGGTGAGGGCGGCGAAAAAAGCAAGCGCGCAAAAATTTGCGAATCGCGCGATCATCGCGGTTGCGCAAAACGCCGCGCGGATTTTACCTGCGCCATGGCTCAGCCGGGTAACGCAGCGCGCTGCATCCCGGCTGGCGGGCGGCGCGACCGGCGGCGGACGCTCCGCGGCAATGTACGGCATGATGGGCGCATTGCCCAATCGCGGCGATTTGCGCGAACTGGTTTTGGATCTCGTCGAGGGTTTTACGACGCCGCCATCCGACAAATAAAAATTGGACGCGGATCATGCGGACGAACGCGGATTTTCAAAATTTATTTTTCCGCGTCATTCCGCGTCCAAAAATGTCTATGCAAAAATCAAACGCCGCCCCAACACGATCAACAGCACCTGGACGATTTGGCGAAAACGCAGCGGGTCAATGCGCCGGCTCAGGTACAAACCCGCGCCGATTCCGCCCGCCAGCGCGGGCAGCGCGATGAAAAAATAGCCCCACACGTGCGCGGCGAGATTTCCGCTGACGCCGTGTCCCGCCAACACAATCGCGTTGTTGACCAAGAAAAAAGGATGGCTCTGGGGTCTCATCCTATCCGCGCTCGCGCCATTGTGGAAAACACGGTCTATCCGTCGCGCGAACCAAGGGCTTGGGCAAGTACCCTAATTCCATTGACCGCCCTTCCGCCACACCTTACAATCAACTTGCCGGACAGACAACATTTTCGCACAAACCCGTTCTTGGGCATTCGTGTGAGTTTTGTTATGGCACGATAGTTCGGCTGTGCTCACCACATGGTTGGACTCGTGCCATCGCCCGCTTGGCGAGTTGAACTCGCTGCGGTTGGCGCACGCGTCCAACTCGTGCGCCAACCGCAAGATGGCTGAAGGGATTGGATAGAGACACGGTGGGGAGACAAGTGCTATGACGACCATTGTGGTCATTGACGATACGCAGTCTATTTTGCAATTGGTCTCTTTGTATTTAAAGGCCGCCGGATATCAGGTCTTGACTGCCGCAGATGGCGCGCAGGGGCTGCGCGTCGTCCAAGAGAATCATCCTGACCTCATCATTACGGACGTGATGATGCCGGGTATGGACGGTTACGAATTAACGCGGCGCTTGCGGCGCGACCCGCTTACGACCCGGACGCCGATTCTCACACTGACCGCGCATTCGCAACTCGAAAGCAAAATCAAAGCATTCGAAGCCGGCGCGGACGATTTCATGACGAAACCGTTCGATGCGGGGGAATTGGTCGCGCGGGTGAATGTGCTGCTGCGACGCGCGGCAGTCGTGTCGCCTGGTGTAGAGAGCGCAGCAGAAGGGAGAGAGGCGGCGCCCGTACAGCGCGGACAAGTCATGGCAGTTCACAGCTTGCGCGGCGGCGTCGGTTGCTCGTCGCTCGCGGTGAATCTCGCCCTGGGGCTGGCGGGATTGTGGGACGAACGTGTGCTGCTTGCCGATTTCGTAACGACGACGGGACAGCTGGCATTGATGTTGAACCTGCCGCTCAAGCGCACGTGGGCGGATATTATGCACATTCCCGTTGCCGAGCTGGCGCTCGACGAGCTGGAAGCCATTCTCGCGCCGCACGCGAGCGGGGTGCGCGTATTGATGGCGCCGACCGACCCCACGCAATCGGCGAACATGACCGGCGAGCGCGCGGGAAAAATGTTGGAACTGCTGCGCGCCCAGTACGGTTACGTGATCGCCGACGTGACGCACGATTTCAACGACATTGCGTTACAGGTGTTGGATGCAGCGGATCGAATTTTGCTCACGCTCGCACCCGATCTGGCTTCGATTCGCGCGGCTGCCGCCACCCTGGAAACGTACGCCCAGCTCGGTTATCCCAAAGAAAAAATTACGGTGGGTCTGAATTGGACTTTTGGGCAGCAAGGTTTCGCGCGTCAGGAAATTGAAGAGGCGTTGGCGATGCCGCTAAGTTTTGTGATGCCATACGCGCCGCTGGTTTTTGTCAGCGCGATCAATCGCGGGATGCCGCCGGTTTTTGAAAAACCGGAAGAACCGGTCGCGGCGTACTTGGAAGACCTGGCCTTTCTTCTCAGCCGCCCGGAGGCGCGCGCCGCGCCGCCGACAAACCCCAAGCCGGGTTGGAGACGCGTGCAAAAACGGATTGCACTCGCGGCGCGCAAATGAGTCTTATATTTTCATCCGCTTGATCGCGTACGAGTACAACCACGGCGCATATTTGCGCAAGGGCACGGCGAAACGTTCGACGCCGCCGAATTCATATTCGGCTTTGCCCTGCGCAATCGCTTGAACCATTTTGCGCGCGGCGACGTCGGCGCGCATGGCGCGGCGGGACGCGGCAGCTTGACCGCGCGGCAGTCCTTGCGCGTCCATACTGTTTGCCGAAATCTCGGACTGCACAAAGCCGGGCAAGATCACCGTGACCTTGACCCCGGCGCGCGCGACTTCGGCGCGCAGGGAATCGAAATAACCTTGCAGCGCATGTTTCGACGCGCAGTATGCGGCGTGTTTGGGCAAGGGCAATTTCCCGGTGAGCGAACTGACGACGACGATTTGTCCTGCGCGTCGTTCCAACATTTCGAGCAGCACTGCTTTAGTCATCGCGACCGCGCCGAAAAAATTCACTTGAAACACGCGCTGGAGCGCGACCATTTCCGTTTCGGCGACAAGCCCGCGCTGCGAAATCCCCGCGTTGTTGACCAAAATATCAATGCGTCCGAACAATGCGCGCGCCTGTTCCGCTTTGCGCGGAATGCTGTCGAGGTCGGCAACGTCGAGCGGCAAAATGTACGGAACGGTCGCCGCACTGTTCCCCGTCGCCGCACCGTTCCCCACACACTGCGCGCACACGCGTTCCAATTCCTTACCGCGCCGCGCGGACAAAATCAACTGCGCGCCTTGTTTGGAAAATTCGTACGCCAGCGCTTCGCCAATGCCGGAGGAGGCGCCGGTCAGCCAGACGACTTGGTTTTCAAAACGCATTTGTCTTGTCATGCCTCGTGAAATCCGTGAACGTTTCCCCCCAAATGCCGCACTCCGCGCGCGACATCTTGACGTAGAACAAATTTTCGCCCAATCCGTGATTTGGGTGTAAGATTTACCAGAGAATCGCTACAGACAAACGCCGAATGGCGCACCATAAGTTACAGGTAACGCTGTACGAGTTAGTAAAGGAGATAAAAATGACTGAAAAGCGTTACGAACAACTGATTCATCTTTTGGCTGTCGTCGTCGCCACCGTCTTGTGGTTCATCTCGGTCCAGTTTTCGGCGGACGGGTTCAAGTTCGTGCTCCCGCGTTATGCGTGGATCGGCTATGTGCTCGCCATTGCCGTTACGGTGATCGAACTGGTGTTCAACGAAGAAGGCATGAATCACACGCTCACGCTGGTCACGGTCGGTCTGCTTTCGTACGGGTACGGCATCGTGACCAATATCATTGGCATCTGGGCGGCGCAAGGTTCGCCCGACCTGGCCGCCAATCCGCTGGCGCTGCTCTTTCCGGCGCTGCTCGGACTGTTTCTCGAAATTTCACCGGAACCGCTCTTGTTCTGGGGTTTGATCGGAACGGGCGCGCGCGATTTCCTTGCGCAGTTGCTCAATAGCAATACGAAAAAGGCGTACTAAGACGGAGGCGCTGCACCGCGCCTCCAAGTAGACTCTGTGGTTGTTGGGATGGATCAGTCGCACGATGGAACGGCGTGAAAATTTCACGCCGTTCCATTTTTTGTAGTAACGAATTTATTCGTTCTAAAGCAACACCAACCACACCCCCGTGATTGCTAACGCGGTCCCCGCCCACACGCGCCGCGTCATTTTTTCTTTCAAGAACAGCCACGAAAATATAACGCCGAGAAGCGGCGACGCGCTGTTTAATAATGCCGCCCGCGCCGCGCCCGCCAACGCGACGCCCAACACGAAAAACAAACTCCCGATGCCTGTGCTGTAAAGCGCCAGCGCAATCTGACGCGGTAGCGCCGCGCCGCGATAACTGGCCCACACACGCGCACCCTTGAGCCATTGCGTGACGGGCGCCAACAGCAACGCGGCGACCGTCAAACGAAACGCACTAATCAAAACCGTTTGTTGAACATTGTCGTACAATGTCACCGGCGCTTGCATTTGAATGCCCAAACGCAAGAGGGTGGTCGAACATGCCCAGACGAACGCGGCAAACACCGCGCCGCCGATGGCAAAATAGCGCGTGCGCGGTGAAATTTCGCGCGGAACTATTCCAGCGCTTGGCGCGAGCAGCATGTCGTTCGCTTCGTCCGCATCGGCAGGTTTTTCCCGACTCAATAGAAACAGCGCCGCAATCACCAACACCGTGCCCGCCACGGCCGACACGGTTACGCGTTCATTCAAAAGCGGCACTGCCAAGAGCCACGTAAAGACGGGATAAATGCCGGAAATCGGCATGGCGCGCGATGCGCCGATTTTCGTCATGCTCCAAAAATAAAGCGAATCGCCGATGCAGAAACCGAGAATGACCGAAACGCCAAGCGTCAGCATGATCGGCGGCGTCAATTGCGCAAGCAACTGTGAACCGCCAAAGAATGGCAGCAGCAAATAAAAAAACAACGCGCCCACGCCGACGCGAAACGCGTTGAACGAAAGCGTGTCCACACGCGCCGCCTGCGCTTTGACCATCAAACTGGAGGTTGCCCAAATCAACGCGGCGGTGGAGGCAAAGAGGATTCCGAAAGGCATTAATCAGTCACCAGTCATCAGTTGCCAGTTATCAGTCATCAGTCACCAGTCATCAGTTGCCAGTTATCAGTCATCAGTCACCAGTCACCAGCTATCAGTGATCAGTCATCAGTTTTCACACAACTGACTACTGTTCACTGTTCACTGATTACTGATCACTGATCACTGACCACGGTCCTCCATTCCGCGTACCCCGCATCAATCCCGCGCACAATATCGTGATACATATTCAACAGGTGCAGCGTGATTTCACCGGGGTTGCCGTCTCCGACGTTCAGGCGATCAACCGAAACGATGGGGACGATTTCGATGCCGGTGCCGCAGAAAAATGCTTCGTCCGCCGTATAAAGTTCGGTGCGGTCTAGCTCGCGTTCGCTAACGGAAACGTCCAATTTTTCGCGCGCGAGCTGCATGACGGTATCGCGGGTGATGCTTTCGAGGATGCCGCTCGTGACCGAAGGCGTGATGATTTTTCCATTGCGCACGAGCATCAAACACATGCCCGGGCCTTCGGCGACTTGGCCCTGCGGGGTCAATAGAATCGCGTGGTCGTACCCGTTGCGTTTTGCCTCTTCCGACGCGTAGCGTGAGTTGAGATAATTCGCGCTGGCTTTGACGCGCGGCGCCATTTGATTGTCGGTCAAGCGCGTCCATGAACTCACGGTCGCATGGCTCACCACCTCTGTGCCCGCGCTGCCGTTCGGAACACGTTGCAGCTTGGATTCCCACGCGGTGACGTGCATGACGACGTGCGCGAGCGCGCTCGTCGCGCTCCCAAACGTGCGCGATTCGGCGTACGCGAACGGACGGATGTACACGTCGCGGTCGGGCTGATTGGCGCGCACCAAATCCACTAGCGCCGCGTGCAACTCGGCGAGCGTGTAATCACATTCGAGCCGCACGAGGCGAATGGACTGCAAGAATCTTTTCAGGTGCGCGTCGAGTTGAAAAACAGCCAGCTGCTGCGTCCGCGGGTTCAAGTAGGCGCGGATGCCTTCAAACACCGACGACACGCTCGCGGGTCCGATTTGGGTGACGTGAATCGTCGCGTGTTCCCAGGCGGTGAGTTTGCCATCCCACCAAACGGTTGGAAAGTTCGTGGATTCAGCCATGTGGTTCCTCGATTGAAAATTGAGTTTGCATCCATTCTTTCATTGCCGGACGCAGTTCGGGCGGCGGTACGGGGCGCGTATAGTCAATCCGCCAGCCGTAGCCCGCGCGCGGATAGATGAATTGAGAAATTTCGTTAAGGTTCAAGGTGGCATCGGGGTCGGGTTCGCGGAGTGGAACAGGCAGCACGGGGAATGGTTCATTGAGCGCGAGGGGCCAGATTTCCGAGATACGCGCAATCCCATTCCCCGCGCGGCTTACCACCAACACGTAATCGGTGTCGAGTGGCGGCTCATTGATTTCAAGCCCCGGACGTGTCCCGCCGCGCAGCAAATCGAGCTCGACAAAATGGGTTTGCGATTTGAAAATTTCATTCCGTTTTTTGCGATATGCTTCCAGCCCCTCGCCGCGTTTGTTGTATGGAGAAAGAATCTCAATCGCCGTGACGAGTTCACTGGTCTCTGTAACATAGACGCGCACGGAACGCAAACGAAGTTCTTGCTCCAGAACGACCCTGCGTTGAATCGGCGCGGCGGAAGCCAGAGCTGCCACTTTGATTGCTCCACGGATGGAGAGCGCGGGTTCATACACTCCGACATCGGGGTAAATTTGATATGTATACCCGATGAAAATGTCTTGACTCTCTGTAGAGACTTGTACGTCGGCATAATACTTGGGCCCAATTTGTTCATTCAAATGCCGTCGAATTTCTTCGCCGAGCGCGTAATGAAATCCCGGAAAAAATTCACGGTCTTCCAAATACGGGTCCATCCCCGGAAAAGGCGATTGGGTACGCATAGTTCACCTCTCTACTTGCTCCGAAACACGCGCGGGAATAAAAACACCGTCAGCGCGAATGCGATTGCCGACACGCCCACGCCGACAATGACGCCAAGGATAAAGCTGGGTAAATCCATTACAGTAATGCGCGGCGCACCAGATCGAGCGCACGGCTGGCGGTCCAGTGCTGCGCCAGTTCGCCCGTCCCGCCGATCGAATACGTGTAACAACGCGTTTTGCCGTTCGCAGCCAGCGCGATTACGGATTTGCCCGTGTCCGCCAAATACATGTCTTGCGCACCCATCGTGCTCACGATAGCAAGGACAATGTCGGCGCCACTCTCGGCGCGCAGCGTTTTGGCGATAGAGCGCGCGGTTTGGTCGTTTACCTCGTCGTCCGTGACGCGTACCAACTGTTCGGCGACATCAATGGCTTCGGGGGTCGAACGCAGCCACGCGGCGATTTTGCCCTGCGTGTTGGATTCGGCGACCGCGATGGTTTTTTGTTTTGCCGTGAGCAGGCGTGCGACCACTTGCGCGATGGTTTCATCCCCTTCGCCGTAAATCCATTCGCCCATCCGCGCGCGCACACGCGCTTCCATGTCCGCGATCAATTTTTCCGCTGCGGCGCGCGTTTTGGCTTTGGCGGTGATGCGAATGTCGGTTTGTCCGGGGTGCGCGGCGAGTCCGACGGTCGGGTTCTCTGACGTTTCGAGGTCCTGAATTTTTTCATCCACCGATGATTCGCCAATCGCGCACGTGCGCAGCGTTTTGGAAAGAATAATACTGTCGTCACCTAATTTTTCGCGCAGCCACGGCAGGACGCGCGTTTCGGTGAGGTGTTTCATTTCTCTCGGCACACCGGGCAAAACGAAAATCGAATGTCCCTGATGCTCGACGATGAAACACGGCGCGGTGCCAACCGGATTTTCGACCGGCGTTGCGCCTTGCGGCATGTACGCCTGGCGCACGTTGTTTTCGCTCGGGGCGCGTCCCCATTTCGCAAAACGTTCGCGCACCTGAGCCAGCAGCTCTGGATCCAAAACGAGCGGCGCGCCAACCGCTTGCGCCACGGCTTGGCGCGTCATATCGTCCACCGTTGGGCCCAAACCGCCGGTCGTAATAATAATTTCGGCGCGGCTCATCGCGTTTTGAATCGCCGCCGCGATGCGTCCGACATTATCGCCGACGGTCGTACGAAAAAACACGTCCACACCCGCCGCCGCGAGCTGCTGCGCCAACCACGCCGCGTTCGTATCAATAATTTCACCGAGCAATAATTCGGTGCCGATAGAGATGATTTCTGCGCGCATGAAAAGGACTGAGCAATGAGGACTGAGGACTGAGTAAAGATGGGTTACAACTCAGTCCTCAGTCCTCAGTCCTCAGCACTCGTTACTACTTGAAAAGATTACTCGCCAAAAACACGACATTCGCCGGATGTTCCGCGAGCCGCCGCATAAAGTACGGGTACCACTGCGAACCGTACGGCACGTACACGCGCATCGTGTAACTCTCTTGCACCAGCTGGCGCTGCAAATCGGAGCGGATGCCGTACAGCATTTGAAATTCAAAACGGTCGTACGGGACGTTGTGTTCTTTGATGTACCGTTTTGCCCAGTCAATGATTTTCGCGTCGTGGGTCGCGAGCGCGAGGTGCGCGCTAGTGGATTGTCCATTGCCGCCGAGAAAAATTTCCGCGAGTTTCAAATAATTCGCGTCGGTATCTTTTTTCAAGGCGAACGAAATATCCGGCGGTTCTTTGTACGCGCCCTTGCACAACCGCACCCGCGCGCCCATCGCGTACAATTCGCGCATGTCCGCTTCACTGCGCAAGAGGTACGCCTGAATCACGATGCCCACATTGTCAAATTCCTCGCGCAGCGTTTTGAAAAGGTTGAGCGTGATTTGCGTGCGCGCGGAATCTTCCATATCAATGCGCGTAAAGGCGCCGCGCTGCTGCGCCTTGCCGACGATTTGGCGCATGTTGTCGAGACACAATTCGGGGTCAATGTCCAAACCCATGTGCGTCAATTTCACCGACACGTGCGACTGTAAACGATGATCGGCAATGGCGTCGAGCGCGACGAGATAATCGTCTTTGGCGCGCCGCGCGTCGTCGGCATTCACAACGCTTTCGCCTAAATGATCGAGCGTGGCGAGCAAACCT
>JACQWQ010000166.1 GCA_016209205.1 Chloroflexota bacterium | reverse complement strand
CGGTGTTCTTTGCGATCAAGGGCTTGGTGGATGGGACGTTCAAGGGTGGCACGTATAGCGGCACGCTGGCGAACGACGGCGTTTCGCTCGCACCCTATCACGAACAAGCCTCGAAAGTGTCTGCCGACCTCCAAAAAGAATCGGACGATCTCAAAGCCGGCGTCGTCGCAGGCAGCATTGACATCCAAAAGTGGTCGGTGGGCGAAGGCAAATTGGCAGGCGCCGCGACGGTTGATCCCAAGACCATCAAAGTCGGTTTAGTGACGGACGTGGGTGGACCGGACGACAAGTCGTTCAATGCGACTTCGATTGCGGGGATGGAACGTGCGATCAAGGAATTGGGGATTTCGCCCGAATCGAAATACCTGCAATCGCGGCAGCCGACGGATTACGAAAAGAACCTGCAAGAATTCGTGACGCAGAAATACAACATGATCATCACGGTGGGCTTTTTGCTGGGGTTGGACACGGCGAAAGCGGCGAAAGCGAATCCGGAGGTGAAGTATGCGATTGTGGACTATGCGTATCCGGATTGTTTTGGGACGGCGGTGGAAGGGAAGGACTGCGGGAGTGCGAAGGAAATTGCGAACACGTTGGGGTTGACGTTCCGCACCGAGCAAGCGGCATTCTTGGCGGGGTATTTGGCGGCGGGCGTCTCCAAGACGAAAAAGGTGGGGACGTATGGCGGCGTGCAGATTCCGCCGGTGGAAGATTTCATGTGGGGCTTTCAAGCGGGCGTGAATTACTGGAACGCCAAGCACAACGACAAGGTGGAGTTGCTGGGTTGGGACAGCAAGACGAAAAAGGGCGTGTTCACGAACACGTTCACAGATCCGGCGAAGGGGAAAGAAGCGGCGTTGTCGTTGATAGACGAAGGAGCAGACGTGATCTTGCCGGTGGCAGGGTTGACGGGGAACGGGACGTTTGCGGCGGCGAAGGAAAAGAGTGTGTTGGGGATTGGTGTGGACACCGACCAGTGCATTTCGCTGCCGGGGGATTGTCCGGTGATTCTGACGAGCCGGTGTTCTTTGCGATCAAGGGCTTGGTGGATGGGACGTTCAAGGGTGGCACGTATAGCGGCACGCTGGCGAACGACGGCGTTTCGCTCGCACCCTATCACGAACAAGCCTCGAAAGTGTCTGCCGACCTCCAAAAAGAATTGGACCAACTCAAGCAAGACGTGATTGGCGGCAAGGTTGACATCAAGGCGTTATCGGAGCAATAACCGAGTAGACGGGTAAGCACGGAAACAGGTAGACAGGCAAATTGGTAAACAGGGAAATAGGTAGACAGACAATCAGGTAGACACGGAAACAGGTAGACAGGCAAACAACCTGTCTACCTGTCTACATATTTACTTTTTCCTCATTCGATTCATGCCCCCAATTCTGGAATTACGCGGCATCACCAAACGGTTCCCCGGCGTGCTCGCTAACGATCACATTGACCTTACGCTGAATCAAGGTGAAATCCACGCGCTGCTCGGCGAAAATGGCGCGGGCAAAACTACCTTGATGAACGTTCTCTACGGACTGTACCATCCCGATGAGGGCGAAATCATGGTGCGCGACAAGCCGATCCGAATCACCAGCCCGCGCGATGCCATTGCGCAAGGTATCGGCATGGTGCATCAACATTTCATGTTGATTCCCGTTTTCACCGTGACCGAAAATGTCATGCTCGGCGATGAAAGCATTACGAACGGCGTTGTGCTGGATCGCAAAAAAGTCGCGGGCGAAATTCGCGAGCTCTCCACCAAATACGGGCTGGAGGTCAACCCCACCCTGTATATCAAAGACATCTCGGTTGGCATTCAACAGCGCGTCGAGATCATCAAGCTGTTGTATCGCAAAGCGGACATTCTCATCCTCGACGAACCGACGGCGGTGCTCACGCCGCAAGAAGCCGACGATTTGTTTCAGGTGCTGCGCAATCTTAAAGCACGCGGCAACTCGATCATTTTCATTACGCACAAATTACGCGAAGTGTTGGCGCTGGCGGATCGCATTACGGTGCTGCGTCTCGGCAAAGTGGTCGGCAGCACCGAACCGAAAAATACCAACAGCGCGGAACTGGCGCGCATGATGGTCGGACGCAGCGTCATTCTTTCGGTGGACAAAGAAGCTGCGAAACCGAAAGATGTCGTGCTCAATGTGCAAAATCTCGTGGTGCGTGATGAACGACACAGCATCGCGATCAATGACGTTTCCTTTCAAGTGCGTGCGGGTGAAGTATTGGGCATCGCGGGCGTTCAAGGCAACGGACAGACCGAACTCGCGCAAGCGTTGACGGGTTTGCGTCATGTGGAAAGTGGGCGCGTCACGGTTCTGGGGCACGAAACGACCCACGCAACGCCGCGCCAATTATTTGAATTGGATGTCGCGCATGTGCCCGAAGACCGCCAGCAAGACGGACTCGTGATGAGTTTTCCCGTCGAAGACAATCTCGTTTTGAATGAGTACTATCGTCCGCCGTTTGCGAAAGGCATCGTGTTGAATTTTGACGAGATCGAAAAGGCGGCGGCGGAACGGGTGCGCGAGTTTGACGTTCGTACGCCCAGCATTTTTGTCAAGACCGCCAATCTTTCCGGCGGCAATCAACAAAAAGTGATCGTCGCGCGCGAGTTTACGGGTCC
This sequence comes from Chloroflexota bacterium, assembly GCA_016209205.1. Classification (GTDB taxonomy): domain Bacteria; phylum Chloroflexota; class Anaerolineae; order UBA4142; family SHND01; genus SHND01. The sequence goes on along the minus strand of JACQWQ010000166.1, from coordinate 9,091 downwards.
TATCAAATTGCTGATTGCTTCGCAGCCCACGCGCGGTCTGGACGTGGGCAGCATCGAATACATTCACAAACGCATCGTCGAAAAACGCGACGCGGGCGCGGCGGTCTTGCTCGTGTCGAACGAGCTCGACGAAATCATGTCGCTCTCGGATCGGATTGCCGTGATGTACAAGGGACAAATCATTGACACGGTGAACGCGGCAGAGACCACCAAAGAAGCACTCGGGCTGCTGATGGCAGGCGTGCACGGGGATGGTAAAACGCCCGCGCTGCAACCGCAGACCCCGGAACAAAAAGCAGAAACGCATCATCAGTAATCAGTGACCAGTGACCGGTGGACTGATAACTGGTCACTGATTACTGATCACTCACGTTACGCACTTTGCTTACAAACAAGCCCTTTTTGACAGGATTAACAGGATTTACAGGATTATTTTTCAATCCTGTAAATCCTGTTAATCCTGTCTATCGGGTTTTTCTCTGCGTAACATGAGTGATCACTGGTGACTGATAACTGAACACTGATAACTGACAACTGCACCATGGCTGAAGCAACCGCATCCAGTATTTCCAAACCCGTCAAGACCCCTGCCCCGCGTGCCAGCGCGTGGCGCGATATTTTGAATACCCTCACGATTCCGGTGCTCGCAATTTTTACCGCATTAATTGTGAGCGGTTTCATCATCGCGTTCACCGCGCCCACCGTATTGACGCTCCTGCCCAATTTTTGGGAGCATCCATTCCAATTGATCGGCGCGATGTGGGACACGGTCATCACGGCGTACGCGGCGCTGCTGCAAGGCGCGTTCGGCGATTGGGGCGCGATTCTCGCAGGATTTCAAGAATGGATTGCTACGGGCGACGCGACGGACCTTTTCCGCGCGCTGCGCGATCCATTTGAGAGTCTCGTCGCGGCGACGCCGTACATTTTCACCGGGCTGGCGGTGGCGGTGGGGTTCAAAGGCGGTTTGTTCAACATCGGCGTGGAAGGTCAATTGTTTGCGGGCGCGATCGCGTCGGCGTGGGTTGGTTTCAATATCGAAGGGCTGCCGTGGTTCATTCACCTGCCGCTGGCGCTCCTCGCGGGCTTGCTCGCGGGCGCGGTGTGGGCAGGCATCGCCGGGGTGCTCAAAGCGACGCGCGGCGTGAACGAAGTCATCAACACCATCATGCTCAATTACATCATGTTCCTTTTTACGGACTGGTTGTTGAGCGAAAGTGGTCCGATGCGCGGCAGCGCGGGCGCGCCGCGCACGCCGGAAATTTATCCGAGCGCGTACTTGCCGCGCGTGCTGCCCGACCCGGTGCGTTTTCACTGGGGCTTTTTCCTCGCCGTCGGCGCGGTATTCTTTGTGTACTGGTTCTTGTGGAAAACGACCGTCGGTTTTGAAATTCGCACGGTGGGCGCGAGTCCGACGGCGGCAAAATACGCGGGCATCGCGGTCGGACGCATTTTTGTTTTGACCATGGGGCTGTCCGGTAGTTTGGCGGGCTTGGCAGGCGCGAACGAACTGCTCGGTTTGAATCATTACATGGTCGCCGCGTTTTCGCCCGGTTATGGGTTCGACGCCATTGCGTTGGCGCTCTTGGGCAAATCAAATCCGTTTGGCGTGCTCGCCTCGGCGTTGTTGTTCGGTGCACTGCGCAACGGCGCGACGCGCATGCAGTCCCTCGCGAGTGTGCCCGTAGATATTATTTCAGTGATGCAGGCGCTCATTATTGCATTTATCGCCGCGCCGGAAATTGTGCGTTGGATTTATCGGCTGCGTGTGCCGACGCAAAAAGAACAAGAAGTATTTGCGCGCGGGTGGGGCGGATAAGACAGTAATCAGTAATCAGTAGTCAGTAATCAGTCGCAACAGCTTGATTGATAACTGATAACTGATAACTGATAACTGATAACTGATAACTGATGACTGATTTATGATTGGGATGGTTGCAACTTCGGTCATGCGCAAGGCCTCCGATTTGGCGCAGCAGCAGCGCTGGATTGTCGGCGGCGTGATTGTCGTCGTGGGCTTGTTGTGCGTGTGGTTCTTTGGATTCCAAGCGCCCGCGGACGCAGTTTCAAAATATCGTTTCAGCGGGGGCGGGGACCCGATTCAACTGCCGACGCTGGAACTGCCGACCGCGACGACAAACCTGATTCTCTCGCTTTTACTCATCGCCTTTGGCATTTATCACCTCGTGCGCGGGCTGAAGAATTCAGCGGTGTTATTCGGCGTGGTCGCGTTTCTACTGCTGGCGATTTTCTTGACGTGGAGCATTCGCGGCGCATCGTTAAACATGACCGGCTTGCTCGAAAGCACCTTAATTCGCTCGATTCCGTTTTTGCTCGGCGCGTTGAGCGGAATCATGTGCGAACGGTCGGGGATTATCAATATCGCGATTGAAGGCATGATGCTGACCGCCGCGTTCGTCTCGGTTATCGTCGGCGCGTTCACGGACAATTTGTGGTTGGGCTTGGCGGCAGGCGTCGTGAGCGGCGCGCTCATTGCGGGCGTGCACGCGGTGTTTTCGATTCGTTTCAAAGTGGACCAAATCATCAGCGGGACGGTCATCAATATCTTTGCGGTGGGGATGACCAACTTTTTGAATCTGCGCTGGTTGACGGTGAATCAAGAACTGAACGACAGCGGCACCTTCGCCAAAGTGCCAATCCCAATCCTCTCGCAGATTCCCGTGCTCGGCACGATTCTGTTCAATCAAATCGTGCTCGTCTATGTCGCGCTGCTGCTCATGTTCTTTGTCAACTTTTTGTTATTCCAAACGCGTTGGGGTTTGCGCACGCGCGCGGTTGGCGAACATCCGAAAGCGGCGGATACGCTGGGGGTGGACGTATTCAAGATTCGCTACATCAACGTAATTTTTGCGGGCATGTTGGCGGCGCTCGGCGGCGCGTTTCTCACGCTCGGCTCGGTCGGACGTTTCGACAAATTGATGACGAATGGGCGCGGGTTCATCGCGCTGGCGGCAATGATTTTCGGCAATTGGAATCCGTTCGGCGCATTCGGCGCGTCGCTGTTGTTCGGGTTCATGGACTCGCTGCAATTGAAACTGCAAATTCTCACATCCGTAATTCCGTCGGAATTCCTGTTGATGGCGCCGTATTTGGCGACGATGGTCGTGCTCGCCGGTGTGGTTGGTCGTGTGCGTCCGCCCGCGGCGGAAGGCGTGCCGTACGAAAAACAGTGAGTAAACGTGCAGACTTTCAAAAGCCGTAGAATTGGCATGAAGGAAAAAGTACCGCGCAGGGAGGAGTAGCGGGAGGTGGATGTCCAAAACGATGTTCAACGATTCTTGGAACAAAACCTTTCCGAATGGGATCGAATATTATACTGGCGTTTTGGACTCCGCAATGTAGATGTCTTGCGCCAAGCGGCGCGTGAATTTCTTTTGCGTGAGTATCAAGCACCCCTACAAGAATGCCTTATTGATGGACAGGTGTTTAACTTTGTTATTGCTGGGGAACAGCACATTCTTGTAGAAATCATCGAGGCGGCAGGACGCAATACGCAAGAGCGTCTGGAACACAAGAACCAGCTCTTTACCGATGTGACAGGAATCCGACCTGCAAAGACGATTCTTTTCCCCGGTTGGATAAACTCACGTCGTGCTCAAGCTTTGCGAGACGCGGGGATCGATGTAATCGAACTTGAGCCAGATCCAATCGAACCCGAAGATGCGGAGGATGCGCCGTAACAAGATGGCAAACGGAAAATCCCGTTTGTCATTTTTTATTTTTGCGCGTACTATGCAGGCATGGCAGTACGGGATTTGAAAACAGAGTGGCTGCGCGTCAAGGGCTATCGCGCGATGACGCCGCAGCGGCGCTTTGAAATCGCACAAGGGTTGATTCACACCGGACGGATGACCGTGGAACGCGCCATTCAACAGCAACGCCCGAACCTGTCCGCGCGCGATTTGGAAATCGAATTATGGAATCGGATTTACGGACGCGGTTGGGCGGAACGAATGCGTTCATTGGCGCGAAAGGGCAAGCAGAACATGGAAGATTGGCGCGTCGTCTCCAAAATTATCCAGGTGCTGGAAGAGCATGGCATTCCTTACGCCATTGTAGGAGGATATTCGGCGATTTATTGGGGACGCCCGCGTTTTACCCAGGACGCGGATTTGTTGGTTGACTTGAAAATGTCTCAAGTGAATTTGCTCGTGGAGGCGTTAGCTGACGAATTCGTTATTTCGCGCGAGGCAATCCAAGATGCGATTCGTCTGCGTTCCGAGTTTAATTTGATTCATCAAGCCGAAGTATTCAAAACCGATTTGTGGATTGTGCCGAACACGCCGTATGACCGTCAAGTGCTGGAGCGACGCCGGCGCGGCGAGTTGGGCGACGGCGCGGTCTATTATCAATCGCCCGAAGACACGATTCTGTCTAAACTGCGTTGGTGCAAAGCGGCGAATTTTAGCGAACGTCAGTTTGGTGATGCGCTGGGCGTTTACGAAATCCAGGAACGCACGCTTGACCAAAGCTATCTCGACCACTGGGCGCGCGTACTCGACGTAGCGGGCTTGCTGGAAAAAATACGCGCGGAAGCGGCGTTACCACCCGACGTGTGATGCAGCGCAGCGTCAAACGTGAAACGTCAATCGCAAATCGCTCTATCTCTCCATCACTCAATCTCTCTATCACTCAATCTCCAGTCTCCAATCTCCAGTCTTGAATCGAGGAACAATGGCAACTGTAAACGAACTCGTTGATGCGATCAAGAACAACAATCTCGCACAGGTCGAAACGTTGATTACGCAAGACCCGACGCTGGCGAATGCGCGTACGCCGGACGGCGTTTCGATGGTGCTGCTCGCGCAGTATTACGGGCGCGCTGAAATCGTGAAATTTTTGGTTCAGCACAACGCGCAGATAGATTTGTACGAAGCAGCGGCGATTGGGGATGCGGAACGCGCGGCGGGATGGTTGGCGATGCGGCCGAATTTGGCAAACACGTTTTCGCCGGACGGCTATACTCCGCTCGGCCTTGCGTCCTTTTTCGGACATCTCGACGTCGTCAATACGCTGCTGATGTATCACGCCGACCCGAACATCGCGTCAAACAACGCGCTGCACGTTGCGCCGTTGAACTCGGCGGTCGCAGGCAATCATTACGCCATAGCCGCGAAACTCGTCGAGGCGGGCGCGGACGTCAATCACAAACAAGCGGATGGATTCACGCCACTGATGGGTGCGGCGCAAAACGGCAATCTACAAATGGTACAGCTGTTGCTCGACCACGGCGCAGACGTAAACGCGCGCACCGACAAAAATACGTCCCAGTTTGCCGACATGACCGCCCTGGATTTTGCCAGGCACGCGGGCGCGAACGAAATCGTCGCGCTGCTCGAATCCAAGATGTAAATTCAAAAATTCAAAATTAGAAACTCACGTTACTGCACAGGACTTGTCATATCGAGCGGAGCGAGATATCTCACTCCGTTCGATATGACAGTCCTGAGCCCATACAGCCCCTGCGGGCTGACCATCTCGAAATGACATTCACTGCGTAAGGTGAGTTAGAAATTCAAAATTAGAAATTCACTTTTCCAATTTCGAATTTCGAATTTCCAATTTCCGTTTTTCCATGAAACTCTATTTTGTCCGCCACGGCGAAAGTGAAGCGAATGTCACGAACGAATTTTCCAATCAAGACCACACCAAACATCCCTTGACCGCTACAGGGCGCGCGCAGGTACAGGCGCTCGCGGAAAAGTTACGCGCGGTGAACTTTACAGCGATCTATGCGAGTCCGCTTTTGCGCGCGCAGCAAACCGCCCAAATCCTCAACGCCGCGCACGGTCTCGAAATCCAAACGACAACTGCGTTAAGTGAACACAATGCGGGGAATTTGGAAGGGCGCGCCGATCCCGCCGCCTGGCAAGCATACTCGACATTGTTCGAGACGTGGCTCTTGAAGCGCGATCTCGACGCGCGGATGCCGGGCGGCGAAAGTTTCAACGAAATGCGCACGCGTTTCATGCCGTTCATCACGGATGTTATAAATCGTTACGCAGACTCCGACGCAAACATTTTGTTGGTCGCGCACGGCGGCATTTATCATTCGATGCTGCCTTTGCTTTTGACCAATGTCGGCTACACGTTCGGCTACAAGCACATCCTTGGAAATGCCGCACTGATTGTGACGGAACAGCGCGCAGAGGGTCTGGTCTGTCTCGTGTGGGACGGCGTTGCCTTGACGCCGACGGGGAGTATTGTCCATGAAGTTTGACGCGACCAAACTCGCGCGTTTCACGCCGCTGCGTTTTGTTTCCGGTCAAATGTTGACGGCGGATGATTTGCGCGCCGAGCAGCAGTATCAACGCGAAATGCAGTGGCAGCACAACCGAATGCTGCACGGCTATGGCATCGTCGCCGGTTTGGAAGCGGCGATTGAGCAAAATGAAAACGGCAGCGCGCACGTCGTCATTGCGCCGGGCTATGCGTTGGACGGGTGGGGGCGCGAGTTGATTGTCTACGAATCACTGCGCATCCCATTGTCGCAAGACCGCCGCGATTTTGTCGCGTATGTGAGATATGTGGAAGCCAACGCGGAAAGTGAAACTGCCAGCAGCAACGTCCAAGTGCTTTTTGAGCCGCCCGCCGAACGATTGAGCGCACCCACCGCGCGCGACGATTTTGCGATTCCCCTCGCGCGTTTTCGCAAACCGCATACGGAATGGCAGCACGACCGCAATTTTCGCCCGCCGCGCGCCAAGTGATTTGGATAGAGAGGCATTTTCACTGTGGACACTGCACCCGCTTCACAACCCAACGCCGCGCCGCCTGTCGAGCTGCGCGATGAATTGATCGAGTTGGAATACAACTATCTCACGCAGTCGTCGTTTCGCTCCGACGAATTGCGCGATCGGATTTTCCAATTTTATCTGCTCATCGTCAGCACGGCCGCCGCCGCGATTCTGGGTTTGACGCAGTTAGCGAAACCGGAACAACTCCCCGGCGCGCCCTTTGATCCTTTGACAATCAAATGGGCGCTGGCGCTGCTGGCGGGACTGATCGGCGTCATTGGCGTGGTGATGGTGCCGATCTTTGTGCGCCTGCGCCGCGTCGTCATCGAGTGTTTGCAAGGCACGGTGTTGCTGAAACGGTATGTGCTCAATGTCGTCAACGAAAAACGCTTTGGCGACGCGTTCATCTGGGATGACCGCACGCTGCCGCGCGATGAAAATTATTCCAGCGCGTCGTTCCTGCTGATTTTTGTTTTCATGCTGCTCGATACGGTGATGCTGAGCTTGCCGTTTTATTTGTGGCTTTCGGATTGGCTGCGCCCGTTCGCTGCGTTGTTGTGGACGCTCGTCGTTTTTATTCCGCTCGTCACGCTCCAAGTGATCGTATATCGCTACATGCTCGGACGCGAGCTCGCCGCGGCGATTGAACGGAATCGGTTTATGGTGAAATGGGTGCGCCTGGGGATCGAGGCAACGCCGGATTTGCAGCCGCAGATTCGCAAGCCGCTGCTGCAAGCGTTCGGCGCGGGCGCGTTGGTGCTCGCCATTGTCCTCGCGCTCAATCTGCTGTTGGAAATTGGCGTGCTGCGTTTTTGATTCAGACCTGACAGGTTTTTGAGCATCATGTTTTGCATTACGCGGATGTGATGTACACTGCAAAGCGCGTGAGTGGCGCGCACGTTTTTGAAACCTGTCAGGTCTCGGTCAAATGCGCCAACGTTTCGGGCGCGCGCAGGGTGATGTGATTGGACGAATCAATTTCGATCAAATCGGCGCGGCGCAACTCGCCGATGACTTGATTGACGCGTTCCCGCGTCGCCCCCCCCAAATCCGCGAGGTCGCCTTGCGTCAGGCGAATTTGAATGACGATGTGTCCGTGCGCGTCGCGCTTGCCGTAGCGGTTGGCGAAAACGAGCAGTTGGCGCACGATGCGATGCTTTACGTCCAGACGCGACATGGCTTGAATGCGCTCGTTCGCCGCGCGCAGTGACGGGATGACTGCCGCGCACGCCCCAGAATTTAAGCAACATCGAATCGTTCATGGCTGAATCCTCTGAATTATTTTCTCTATTGTCGCAAAGAAAACGCGCGCCGACAATGAACTAGAGCGGATTCCGAATTGATTGGTGGTGTCAGCGTAGGGGCGACGGCTTGTCCTCGCCCATTCCAGTTGGGCAACCACAAGGGATTGCCCCTACCATCCCACAAACGAATCAGGAATTCGCTCTAGTTCACAGCGCGCCAATTTTTTTTCAGGAAGCATCATGTCAATACGCGGCGTTTTACAACACTATTCGCAATATCTTCCGCTCACCGACCGCACGCCCAATCTCTCGCTCGGCGAAGGCGATACGCCGTTGGTGCGCGCCAACGCGGTCTCGCAAGAAACGGGCTGCGAGGTATATTTGAAACTCGAAGGGTGCAACCCGACCGGCTCATTCAAAGATCGCGGCATGGTGGTCGCGATGGCGAAAGCGGTGGAAGAAGGCGCGCACGCGGTGATCTGCGCGTCTACGGGCAACACGTCCGCGAGCGCGGCAGCATACGCGGCGCGTGTCGGTTTACCGTGCGTGGTGCTGATTCCTTCGGGACAAATTGCGCGCGGCAAACTCGCACAAGCATTTGTCTACGGCGCGCGCATTCTCGCCATTGACGGGAACTTTGATCGTGCGCTCGAACTCACGCGCGAACTCGGCGAGGCGCACAACCTTGCGATTGTCAATTCCATCAACCCGTACCGCATTCAAGGGCAAAAAACTGCGGCGTTTGAAATTGTGGACGACCTCGGACGCGCGCCCGACATTCTCGCGCTGCCTGTGGGCAATGCGGGGAATATCACCGCGTATTGGAAAGGGTTTAAGGAATACGCGACCTCACCCCAACCCTCTCCTATCGAAGGAGAGGGAGACGCGACCTCACCCCAACCCTCTCCTACCGAAGGAGAGGGAGGCGCGACCTCACCCCAGCCCTCTCCTATCGAAGGAGAGGGAGACGCGACCTCACCCCAGCCCTCTCCTATCGAAGGAGAGGGAGACGCGACCTCACCCCAGCCCTCTCCTACCGAAGGAGAGGGAGTAGGAAGGCTGCTGCCGAAAATGTGGGGCTTTCAGGCG
>JACQWQ010000165.1 GCA_016209205.1 Chloroflexota bacterium | reverse complement strand
ACAATCGAAATGCTCTCGCCGCCTTCGTCCAGGAACGAGCTCAAGCCGACACATGCGACGACGGCAAAAATAAACAGTCCAATCAGATTGCCCAAACCATTCGCGCCGCTTTTGCCCAAAACAATTCGTTCGGGCCGTTCGCTTAACGTTTTGAGATTTGCCATGATGCTGTGAATTATACCATCAACATTCCAAGAGCGACGCCCCAAGACCCCAAGTGTTTTTACCTCATGCGCGACTCGATTTGCAGCCTCGTTGCAAAACACTTGGGGTCTTGCGGACTTGTAGTACCGCCCTCATTCCGAGACTCGCCAAGTTTTTGTTGTATAATTCCGCGCGTATGCTGACCCATCTCGATGCGCAGGGGCGCGCGCAAATGGTGGACGTGAGCGCAAAAGCCGACACCGAACGCGTCGCGATTGCCAAAGCGCACGTCGTCATGCAAAACGCGACACGCGCGTTGATCGCGCAGGGGGGGATTGCCAAAGGCGATGTATTTGCCGTCGCGCGCGTCGCGGGGATCATGGCGGCAAAACGCACACACGAATTGATTCCGCTGTGTCATCCCCTCGCACTCACCGACGTCGAAATCCAATTCGCCGATCTCGCCGCGCCGGACGACGCGCACGCGTGCCTTGAAATTACCGGCATCGCGAAAAATGTCGGCAAGACCGGCGTGGAAATGGAAGCGCTCGTCGCCGTTTCCAACGCGGCATTGACCCTCTATGATATGGTCAAAGCGGTGGACCGGCGCGTGCGCATTGACAACCTCCGTCTCGTTTATAAAGCCGGGGGCAAGAGCGGAGAATGGCGTTTTGAGTAAACATGTAGACAGGTAGACAAGTAAGCAGGAAAACATACCTGTCTACTTGGCTACCTGTTTCCCTATATCCCTTGTTACCTCATTACGAATCCTTCCTCGACGCCACACCCGAAAAAGGCGTCATCATTGTCGAATACTGGTGGCAAACGCCGAATCGTTTGAATGCGGGAGCACGGCGCACTTCTGGCGCGCACGTGCTCGGCGCGAAAACGTCCATGATCTTTTTCAAGCGCGTGCTCGCCGCCGACAAATGCTGGTGCGGCAGCGGCAAAGCGTTCGGCAAATGTCATCGCCGCGACGACGATTGGACGTACGTCTCGCTCGACCCGGACCGCCAAACGTACAGCGCGGTGGTGTTACTCGAACGCATTTTCCCTCACGTCAATTTCGCGCACGCGCGCCAACAGTTGCGCAACGACAAACGGCTCTTGGCGCTGGACGACAGCGCAGAGCGCGCCGAATGGGCGCTGCCCGCGCATCCGCCCATCGTGAATGACATCGGACAGCTGGTCATCGGGACCATCGAAGTGATCGCACACGGTTTGCGCATCGAAACCAACAGCGAAAAACGCTTGGAACACATGACGGGAATCGTCGCGCAAATGCTCGGCGCGAATTTGGGACCCCACGAAACGCGCCGCGCCGATCCGCAAAAGGCGTTTTCCGTTCCGCGACGAAAATAAGGCGCACTCGCGAACAAACCCGTTTTCTCAAGCGCACTTGAGAAAACGGGTTTGTTTTTTCCTCTCTACGATTCGGCGTGGCCCAGAAAGCTGAAGGTGAGTTAATTCATTCCACGATGGGGAGTAAGGGGTCGGCAGTAAACACACGCGGCGCAGCGTTGGTCTTGGGCAATTCTCGAACGCGCTGTTCCAACGTTTCGGCTATCGCCAGAAAAGCGTGTGCGGCAGGCGCCGCGGCATTCGCAACGACAATCGGTTTCCCTGCATCGCCGCTTGCGCGCGCTTGCTCGTCCAACGGAATTTCGCCGAGGAACGGAATCTCTAGAGCGGATTCCTAATTCGTATGTGGGCAAAAGACCTTTCGGGTTTCCGAAAACCCGAAAGGTCTGCCCACCAATCAGACTGGAATCCGCTCTAGCTCTTGGCTCGAACGCCGTCCGCCGCCGTGCGCGAAAATCGCGTGCCGACTGCCGCAATCGGGACACACATAATAGCTCGTGTTTTCCACGAGGCCGAGAATGGGCACATGCATTTGACGAAACATTTCCAACCCTTTGACCGCATCGGCAAGCGCGACAGTTTGCGGCGTCGTCACCAAAACCGCGCCCGCCAGCGTGAGCGATTGAACCAGCGAAAGTTGCACATCGCCGGTGCCCGGCGGCAAGTCAATCATCAAATAATCCAACGCGCCCCACACCACGTCCATCAAGAATTGACGCAGCGCCTGCGAGAGCATCGGTCCGCGCCAAATCACCGGCACGTCGGCGGGAACGAGGACGCCCATGGACATCAATTTGACGTTATGTGCGCGCAGCGGAAGAATGTGGTCGCCGAACGCCATCGGCTGTTCCTTGACGCCCATCATCAGCGGCACGTTCGGTCCGTGCACATCCGCGTCGAGCAAGCCGACCAACGCGCCGCGCTGCGCCAACGCGCATGCGAGGTTCACCGCGACCGTCGTTTTGCATGATAAAGGGCTGCTTGCCCGAATGCGTTTCGAGACCCACGCCGCCTTGTGCGAGTGATTTGGCGGACGCGTCGGGCGCTTTGGTCGTCGGAAAATCGGGAACGTCATAACCCGTCCACGCCTTTTTGGTCGCGTCCCACCAGATGTATTTTTTGCGCTCCGACCACGGATTGCCGTTCGTGTCCGCCGACGCGCGGTTGTACATGACGCGCCGGTTCGCGGGCCACGCAAAGCCCCAGCCCTGATGACTGCCGGGCGTTCCTTCGGGGTCGGCTTTGCGGTGCGCCGCCCAATTTTCACCGCCCTTGTAAACGCCGGAATAAATCCAGCAGCCGCACGCGGTCGAACCATCGTCCTTGAGATCGGCGAACCCGTTGACCAGTTTTTTGTCCGCGACTGTCCAACCGTTGATCTCTTTAACAATGTCTTCGGTGTGCGGATCTTCTGTAGGACCATCGAGCGCATAGTTGATCGTCGTGTTCTGGATGCCCCAATTCTTGTCGTCGTTCAGCGTGCCTTCTTGTTCGTACAATTTTCTCACGCGCGTAAAGAGTTGGTGCATGAACCAGTTTTCGTTGCGCGCGTCGCCGGGGGGTTCAACCGCTTTGTCATGCCATTGCAATAGGCGCTGCGTGTTGGTAAAGCTGCCGCTCTTTTCCGGCACTCCCGCGGCGGGAAGGAAAAAGACTTCGGTTTGAGCAACGCCTGAATCAACGCGGCGGTGCGAATCATTTGCACGCCCGTCGTGTGCTGCGTCCATCCGACCGCGTAGCAAAAGCCGCTCGTCTTGTCGCGTCCCGAATTGTTGAGCAGCGCGTCGCCCACTTTTTGAACGGAATCGGCGGGCGCGCCGCACACGCGTTGTACCATTTCGGGCGTATAGCGCGCATAATGACGTTTCAAGATTTGCAAAACGCAGCGCGGGTCTTGCAGCGTTTCGTCCAGCGGCGCATCGGGACGCGCCGCGTTGGCGCCGGGCTTGCCCCACGTGCGCTCGATGGCTTGCTCGAACGGTCCCGGCTGGTCCGCGCCGGCCGCCTTGGCATACGTCCAGCTGGACGTATCGTATTTCTTGGCTTGCGCATCCCAACCCGAGAACAAGCCATCCAAGTCTTCGGTGTCTTGGAATTTTTCGTTTATCAGCACCGGCGCGTTGGTGTAATTGACGACGTACTCTTTGAAAAACGGATCGGTGTTCCAACGCGGCGAGTTCAGGATATGGTTGACGAGCGCGCCGAGAAATACAATGTCGGAACCCGCACGAATCGGCACGTGCATGTCGCACATTGCCGAAGTGCGCGTAAAGCGCGGGTCAATATGAATGAGCATGGCGGGATTTTCGGCGCGTGTTTTTGCCTGCATCGGAAAGCGGAACGCGACCGGATGGCATTCCGCCATATTCGACCCCATAATCACGATGCAGTCCGAATTCGCCATTTCCCATTGGGAGGTCGTCGCCGCGCCGCGTCCAAACGTGGTGCCCAGACCGGGCACAGAGGCGCTGTGTCAGATGCGCGCCTGGTTTTCGATATAGACGACGCCTAACCCCGAAAGATATTTTTTCATCAAATAGTTCTCTTCGTTGTCGAGGGTCGCGCCGCCGAGTGAGGCAATCGCTTTGGTGTGGTAGACCTTTTTACCGTTCTTTTCGACGACAAAGGTTTGGTCGCGCGTTTGTTTCACCAATTGCGCGATGCGATTCATCGCGTCGTCGAGCGACATATCTTCCCAGTGGTCGCTTCCGGGCGCGCGATGTTTTACTTTAGTTTCGCGCAATGGATTTATGGTGAGCTGGTAGGTCGCCGCACCTTTCGGACAGAGCGTGCCGCGATTGATGGGGGAATCGGGATTGCCTTGAATGTCAATGATTTTGTTCGAGGTGGTGTCAACCGTTACGATTTGCGCGCAGCCGACTGCGCAGTAGGGGCAAATGCTGGGGACTTCTTTGCCGCGTTTTAGGGGGACGGTTTGTGCTTGCGCTTGCACCGCACGCGTATCCAGTCCCAATCCAATCAGCTCGACAGCCGCTGCACCGCCGAGCGCTGCTCCCGACACCTTGAGGAATTGGCGTCGGGTGATATGATCCACCATCGGATCCTCCCTTCAGCAGGTAACGCAAACAGAGGTTGCCATTCAAAACGTGTGCGAAACGCCGCACAGAGGCGCAGGCAGTGGCGGAAATTACGTGCGCTGCGTTGTATGTAACTCTATACGTCGGGATATTGGCATACAGATTAGTTCCTTTATGCCTTAAATTCCGCGTGCTTGGATACGGTTGCGGAGATTGACCAACGCCACGCGAGCGGACCCCACACATGCTCATCCTCGTTGAGCCAAACGCGTCGCGCAGCGGCAATGAGATTGCGCGGCGCGTCCGGCTGTGCGCCTATCCAAATTCCGCGCCAGCCGGAGAACCGTAGGTACGTCACCGCGATCACCGGACGAAACCCCGCGTTAGAAAATCCGCGCAGCGACGCGCGATTGCTCACCCCCGACCCGATCCAGACACGCTGTACGCGCTCGCGATACAGCACCGCATTGATGTGACAGAGCAACGCGCTGTAGAGGCGCTGACCGCGCCGGGACGGCGTGGTTGCACAGTCCCAAATGTACGCTTCGTCCGACGCCAGCCGGATTTCACGTTCGTGCTCGCCAACGTATTCGCGGCGATGTGAGACCCAACCGTAGGCGGCGATTTCATTCTCGACGCGCGCAGCAAAGCAGCGCCGCCCGGTCGCGAAACGTTCGCGGAGGGCAGCTGCATCGCTCGCGCCCAGTGCTGCGAGAGCTGGAATGGATTCCGCGCGAACCTCGCCAAGTTGCGCGGGAAGGCGCGGCTCGATGTACGGCGGGACCTGCGTTAATTCAATCGCCCACAAGACCCCGCGCTCGAAAATCCACGTGCGCGCCATAACATTACAAGGTCGCGAGACTCGGGCTTTTCTGCTCTGTCAACTCGATGATCGCGTCGGCGAGGTGATGGTCCCGGATTGCATAGTCGCCTGCCGCGACGCGAAGCGCGTGCGCTTTGCGCAGCACATCGGAAAAGGTGAACCCTTCGGGCGGGACGAATTTGTAACAGGCCATTTCGAGCAACTGCCCGTTCGGATCGCGCAAGTAAATCGAATCCATGAAACCGCGATCAATCGGTCCGGTATTCCAAATGCCCAGGTCATTCAGGCGCTGCGCCACTTGGGTATAGGTCGCGCGTGAGACGGCGAGTGCGAGATGGTGAAGATTGCCGATGCCCTCTGGATTCGGCATGGGGTCATTCCGTCGCGTGGGTCTCACGAAAAAAGTGATGCGCCGCCCGTCGCCCGCGTCGAAATACAGATGCGTTTCCTCCGGCACATCCAGATTTGGCTGTTCAAACACGAGCGGCATACCAAGCACGCCTTGATAAAATTCGATGGTCGCCTCGCGATTCGAACCGACAAACGTGATACGGATGTGTGACGAGGAATGTATTCCAATCGTCCGCAGTGAGCGAATCAAAGATCGCCATCATTTTGTCCGAATCGCTTTTGAGCCGCGCAATGACTTGGTCGCGCGGGAACCGGCGAAAGGTTTTAGCATTGTCGTCCAGTCCCTCTGCCATGACGAGCAAACCACGCGTATCAATGGGTCGTCCCTCGCGCGCCATTTGCCAGCGATCCAAATAACCTTCGGTCACATCAATCATGTGCCCGACAATGTCGCGTGTCTCCCAGGCTTCACAGCGCGTCTGCACGTTCCAATTTCTCGGCTCGTCTATGAGGTCATAGAACTTGGCGCGCTCGGCGCGAATTACATCGAGCAGCAGCGGCTTGGCGCTGTAATCCATTGTATTTGCTGACATGTTTTGCCTCCTTCGGCTAAACATCGGAGTTCAACTCCGATACCATTCGGCGAATGAGTGCAACTCATTCGCAACACTGTCCACATTCGCCAACACTCCGCTGCCAGTTGGAACACGAGTTGCACTTGTGTTCCCGCACGTTCTCGGAGTTTAACTCTGATCCTCACCTCCTTCGTACTGAAACGTGAAATCCAACCGGTCTTTCATAAATTGCCAGGCCTGCCCGATATTGTGTAAACGATGCGCCTGATACTCATCTTGGACCAGGCGACCGACCTGCGCGACCTTGTCTATCAGATGCTGATTTTCGTCCACGCGGTTTAACGCCGTGATGCCGGTGACAATCGCCAACAAACCTTTTTGAAAATCGTTCAACGGTTCGTCTGCGGGGCGCGGCGTTCTTTGAACCACCCGCGGCGTGATGGCAGGGTCATCGTCGCGCGGCGTGTCCAGCGTGAACACCGCACTCAAATCCGCTGCCGCTTTGTCGCGTTCGGTCAGCGGCGGCAAATTCCATCGCCGACACACGGTCTTGAGAATGGAGGTGTGATCAAAGAGCGTATGCACAATCGCGCCCGGTTCAATATAGGGCGCCATGAGCACGACAGGCAGGCGCACGCCCAGCCGGTCAAATTTGAAATTATATTGTCCCTCCGGCTGATGCGGCTCTGGCGGAACCGCGCGCGGTGGGGGCACATGATCGTAGCAACCGCCGTGCTCGTCGTACGTGAGAATGAACAGCGTGCGCTCCCAATGCTTGCCGTGACGCAGCGCGCGATATACGTCGTACAACAATTGCTCGCCCGCCAACTCGGCGTGCGTAAAGAGAAAATCGTCCACCGGCGGATGCTGATCGTTGTGGTTGACGACGAGGCGCGGCTCGATGAACGCATAACTCGGCAGCGTTCCTCCACGCGCATCCCTGAAGAATTCGTCCATGTGAAAAAAACGGGTGCGGCGATACGGACGCAGCGCGGGCTGCAAGAGCCAGGTGATCGAAACCAGATTCAGTTCGTCGTAATACACCTTCCACGTCAAATCAGGACGCTGCGCGTCTTCGATGCGATTGAAAATCGTCGGCGCGTGATGAAACAGCCAGTTCGGATACGGCGCGTTGACGACCAAGCCGTTCGACGCGGCGGAATGAACGAACGCGCGATTGCAAAACGTTTGACTCGGCGCCGACGCGTGATAATGATCGCAGACCGCATAGTGGTGCGCGAGCGCGCTGATGACCGGCACGTCTTGCGGCGTGAAACAATCCATGATGACTTGATATTCGGCGTACTCGGGTTCGCGATGACGCCACATCGGAAAGGTATTGATAAAATCCGTGACAAAGCCATTCATCGGCGCGGGGTCCGGCAGCGGCGACGGCAAATTGTACGGCTTGTGATTGAATGGCTCGCGCCGGTTCGCTTCTGGAATCACGGTACCAAAGAATTGAGTATTGACATGGAAATATTCTTCGCCCGGATCAGGGTTGGGATTCGTGATCCGTTTCGCTTTGCCGACAGGCACGCTGCCGCGCGCCGCATCGCGCGCATAGCTGGGAATCGGATTGGACAGCGGCTTGCCCGAGACGCCTTCAAAGCTTTGCCCGCGCGGCGGTTTGTCGTACGGCGGCGGATTGGCGGGGTCGTAGAGCCAACCGAGCATGTTGTCGAACGAACGATTCTCTAGCATCAATACGACAATGTGCTCGATCTTTTCCAGATCAAATGCCATCTGCTGGTACTCTCGTTTATTTCTCGCGCGTGCTTTCCGATGCGATGGCAATGTCTTTCGTGCATCACTCGGGTGGCGGACGTGCACGACACATGTCGCCAACCTTCAGCTGTTGGGCAAGCGCGTCGTGAGGATGGCAGCGTCATTCGTGTTGCCGACGCTTCAAGCGTTTGGAATGCGAAAATGCCGCCCGGCTCGATGTGAACGCGCGGCGGGTGCGAAGGGACCCAAAATGCGTGCGGCGTGGTGTCGTCGCGATTTGGGTTATAACAAACTCTAGGCGATAGATGGTCTCGCTTACAAAAGGGGAAAACGGTGAGCGGTGATGGGTTGACGATAGAGGACGTACAGAACGACAACGACCATCGGGGGAAATTTGATTCGTACACCCCGATGGGCATAATACACGAAAATTCTCTGTTTGCGCGCGCAACACGCATGATCATATATAATCTGTTTGAAAACCCATCCTGTTTGTTTTATAATCTTGCAGCAAACGGCGCTGGAAGCGTCACCAATGAACGCGGGGAGATTTTCGTCCTTGGCAGTGAACATAGTTCATGTAGACTGATTCATCGTGGAGTTTCGCCTTGGCTCTTCTCAAAGACCTCACACGCGGTGCCATTGTCAAAGGCATCTTGCCCGACCAGAACGTCACCGTCGTCGACGTGCAGTGGTATGGCACGAGCGCCGTCGAATTGACGTACAAAGACGCGGCGGGGCAACCGCGCAATGTCCTGCTCTATCGCTCGCACGAACCCACGATTGAAATCGTGACTACGGGGCGACCGTGGAGTTTCGACAGCGACGGCGAACGCTTTCGCTTGGTGTCGGAAGCGTACCGCATTCGCCTCGCCTATTTGTTTGACCCGCGTTTGGCTGTGCATACTTCGCTCGTCGAACCGCTGCCGCATCAAATCACCGCGGTGTATGGCGAAATGCTGCCGCGCCAACCGCTCCGTTTTTTGCTCGCCGACGACCCCGGCGCGGGCAAAACCATCATGACGGGGCTGTTCCTCAAAGAATTGCTCTTGCGCGGCGACCTCAAACGCTGTCTCGTCTGCTGCCCCGGCAATCTCACCGAACAATGGCAAGAAGAACTCGATACGCGTTTTCATTTGCCGTTCGAAATCATGACGCGCGATGTGTTGGAAAGCGCGCGCACCGGCAACGCGTTCGACGAGCACAATCTCATCATTTGTCGTCTCGACCAATTGAGCCGCAACGACGATTTGCAAGCCAAACTCGCGGCAACGGATTGGGATGTGGTGGTGTGCGATGAAGCGCACAAAATGTCCGCGTCGTTTTTTACGGGCGAAGTCAAAGCGACGAAACGCTATCGCTTGGGACAATTGCTCGGCGGCATCACGCGTCATTTCCTATTGCTCACTGCGACGCCGCACAATGGTAAAGAAGAGGATTTTCAATTGTTCATGGCGCTGCTCGATGCGGACCGCTTTGAAGGACGCTTTCGCGATGGCGTGCATACGGTGGACACGTCCGACCTCATGCGCCGCATGGTCAAGGAGCAGTTGGTGAAATTCGACAATACGCCGCTGTTCCCCGAACGCTTTGCCTATTCGGTGAAATATCGTTTGTCCGATTTGGAGGCGCACCTTTATACGCAGGTGACAAACTATGTGCGCGAAGAGATGAATCGCGCCGACCGCTTGATGCGCGAAGGCGAAGGACGCGCGGGCAACATGGTTGGCTTTGCGCTCACCGTTTTGCAGAGGCGTTTGGCGTCTTCGCCCGAAGCGATTTATCAATCGCTCAAACGCCGCCGCGAACGATTGGAAAAACGTTTGCGCGAAGAAGAGCTCTTGCGGCGCGGCGCGGAGGGCGCGTCAGACAAACTACGTCTGCTTGACACCACCGAAGGATTAGAGCCGCTCACGGCGGAAGAGAACGCGGATGAGTATTACGACGATACACCGGCGGAAGAAATTGAAGAAGCGGAAGAAGAAATCGTGGACCGCGCGTCCGCCGCGCGCACGATTGCAGAACTGCGCATCGAGATTGCGACGCTGCTGCGCCTGGAAAAACTCGCGTATGAGGTGCGCCGCAGCGGCGCCGACCGCAAGTGGGAAGAATTGTCGAAACTCTTGCAGCGTTCAAGCGATGTGCCCGCGACGAATGAATTGTTTGGTCCCGACAATTCACGGCACAAGTTGATTATTTTTACCGAGCATCGCGACACGCTGAATTATCTTGCCAACAATTTACGCACGCTGTTGGGGCGTCCCGAGGCGGTGGTGACGATTGATGGTTCGTGCAAACGCGAAGAACGCCACAAACGCCAGCAAGCATTCACGCAGAACAAGGATGTATTGATTCTGGTTGCGACCGATGCGGCAGGCGAAGGCATCAATTTGCAGCGCGCGCATTTGATGATTAATTACGATTTGCCGTGGAATCCGAATCGTATCGAACAGCGGTTCGGACGCATTCATCGCATCGGGCAAACTGAAGTGTGCCACTTGTGGAATTTGGTGGCGATGGAAACGCGCGAAGGCGACGTCTTTGAGACGGTGTTTGAAAAAATCGAACGCGAACGCGCGGCATTGGGCGGCGCAGTGTTCGATGTGCTCGGCAAGAGTTTCAGCGACACGTCCCTGCGCGAACTTTTGCTCGAAGCGATTCGCTACGGCGACCAACCTGAAGTGCGTGCGAAATTGACGCGCGAAATCGGGCGCGCGCTCGACCGCAAGCATTTGCTAGAATTATTGCAAGAACGCGCGCTGGCGCACGAAACATTGAGCGCCGCGCGCGTCCAAGAAATTCGTGAGGACATGGAACGCGCCGAGGCGCGCCGCTTGCAGCCACATTTTGTCGCATCGTTCTTTCGCACCGCGTTCGAACTGTTGGGCGGGACGCTGCGGGAACGTGAACCAAAACGCTACGAAATCACGCACGTGCCTGCCGTGATTCGCAATCGGGACCGCCTGACAGGCACGGGCGAACACGTGCTCCCGAAATATGAACGCATCACGTTTGAAAAAAATCTTATTGCCGTCACCGACAAGCCCCTCGCGGAATTTGTGTGTCCGGGACATCCGCTGCTCGACGCGACGATTGATTTGATTTTGGAACGACATCGCGATTTGTTGAAACGCGGCGCGGTGTTGATCGACCCGCATCGTGGATATAGCACCACGCGCGCGCTGTTTTATTTGGAACACGCGATTCAAGATGCGCGAACCTCTCCCCCAACCCCTCTCCTACAAAGAGAGGGGAGAAGCGGACGCGTTGCCTCGAAACAAATGCAATTTGTCGAAGTGGATGCCGTGGGACAAGTGACCGATGCGGGTTATGCGCCGTATTTGGATTATCGCCCGGCGACCGATGAGGAACGCGCGCTGTTGCAATCTGTACTCAATGACGAATGGCTCACGCGCGATTTGGAAGCGCAAGTGATGGCGTATGCGATTGAGCATTTGGCGCCGCAGCATTTGCAAGACACCACGCGCTTGAAAGAGGCGCAGGTGCAGAAAACGATGGCGGCGGTCAAGGAACGCTTGACCAAAGAAATTATTTATTGGGACCATCGCGCGACGGAACTGCGGCAGCAGGAATTGGCAGGACGCACGCCGCGTCTCAATTCCGCCAAAGCGCAGCAGCGCGCCGACGACCTCACCGCGCGGTTGGACAAGCGCATGACGGAATTGGAACAGGAGCAGCATCTCTCGGCGCTACCGCCGAATGTGGTCGGTGGTACAATTGTTGTGCCAGTAGAATTATTGCAAGCCGTCATTGCGAGGAGCGCGGTTGGCGACGAAGCAATCTCTAATGCGATGCGCGAGGAGATTGCTTCGCAAGAACGGCTCGCAATGACGATGAACCAAGCCGACCGCGAGCGCATTGACCAACTCGCCATGCAAGCGGTGTTGAACGCGGAACGCGCCTTGGGTAATAACCCGCGTGCGATGCCGCATTCCAATCCCGGTTACGATATTGAATCGGAAGACGCGCGCACGGGACGTTTGCGTTTTATCGAAGTCAAAGGTAAAAGCATGAACGAAGATACCGTCACGATTTCGCGCACGCAAATTATGACCGCGTTCAACAAGCCCGACGATTTCATTCTGGCGATTGTGCGTGTGGAGAGTGACACCGCGCACGAACCACGTTACGTCCGTAAACCGTTTTCGCGTGAACCGGATTTTGGCGTGGTGAGTGTGAACTATGAGCTGCGCGATCTCCTGAACAAATCTGATGCACCGCTTTAATCCAACAACCGTTTTCAAGGCAAGAGATAGGAGCATGAACATGTCGAGTGAACAGTGGGAACCGATACAAGATTTACCAGCGAACTGGCAACAGCTCGCCTCGTCCGAATTGGAGAGTCTCGCATCTATTTGGAAAGATCAAGCGGGACGTCTGTATCAGACGCAAGCGTTAGTTGAATTCAACGAGCGTCTGCGGCGAGAGTGGGCGATTGAAACAGGGATTATTGAAAATCTCTATTCGATTGATCGCGGGGTCACGCAGATGCTGATCGAACGTGGGATTGAGGCGAGTCTCATCCCACATGGCGCGACCGATAGACCGGCAGAGCTCGTCGTGCCAATACTGCATGACCACGAAGAAGCGCTCGAAGGCATCTTTGATTTTGTAGCGCAACGACAGCAGTTGTCCAACTCATATATCAAGCAGCTTCATCAGCTCTTTACGCGACATCAAGAAACCGCGCGTGGCGTCAATGGTTTGGGACGCCGTACAGAAATTGATTTAATTCGCGGCGATTGGAAAAAATGGCCCAACAATCCCACGCGTCCGGATGGTAGCGTACATTATTATGCACCGCCAGAACAAGTTGTCAGTGAAATGGATCGGCTCATGGAGCTTCATAATGCCCACAGCGTCGCCGGAGTTCCACCCGATGTGGAAGCAGCTTGGCTACATCATCGCTTTAGTCAAATTCACCCGTTCCAAGACGGAAATGGGCGCGTTGCCCGCGCGTTAGCTTCTCTCATTTTCTTGCGAGCAGGGTGGTTTCCGTTAGTGGTCCACCGCGATATTCGGTCCGAATATATTGACGCACTGGAGGCGGCAGACCGAGGCGACTTGAGCTCATTAGTAAATTCGTTTGTCCGCGTTCAAAAGAAATCCTTTCTCCATGCCCTCAGCATTTCTGAGGATGTTCTGCGCGATCGCGAGTCTATGCAACAAGTGATTCAAGCCGCAATTGATCGTCTGCGCACGCGCCAAGTCCAAGAGCGCGCGGCGCAGACTCGCGACCTTTCACAACTATCGCAGCAATTGGAACAGATTGCCTTTGATCATTTTCTATCCGTTGCAGAAACGCTCGATGCCGAACTGCGCATGATCAATTATCGTTACGGCGCTTTGGCGGAAAGGAGCGATGCAGGGACACAGCACTACTTTAATCGCCAAATCATTGAAACTGCAAAACGCTTTGACTATTATGCCGACATGCGCACCTACGCAGCATGGGTTCGCCTGAAAATCCGAGAAACGCGTCAAGCGGAGTTGATTCTCTCGTTTCACTCGCTTGGAGTCGAGTTCTTGGGCATTATGGCTGTCTCGGCGTTCATGGAGTATCGAGACCGCAGTGAAGACAACGAGGTGAATTTGCAAGGGCCCTATCCGCTCTCCGATGAGATATTCCAATTTTCCTTCAAGGAAGCAACCAGTATAGTGAAAGAGCGTTTTGAACAGTGGCTCAATAACATTGTTCTTATCGGGCTGGACCAATGGCGCAGGCAGCTCTAACGTGAACCATGAAAAAACTAATCGAAGTGGCTCTCCCGCTCGAAGCCATCAACGTCGCGTCGGCACGCGAAAAATCCATTCGACACGGGCATCCGTCCACACTGCATTTGTGGTGGGCGCGGCGTCCGCTGGCGGCATGTCGCGCCGTCTTGTTTTCCTCGCTCGTGGACGACCCGGGCGAATACATCAAGGATGAAAAGCAAGCGCACGCCGAACGCGAACGTCTTTTTGATTTGATTACGGAATTGGTGCAGTGGGAAAACAGCAACAACGAAGACGTGTTGAACCGCGCGCGGCTCGAAATCGCGCGCAGCGTCGCGCGTAACCTTGGCGTGGATGTGCCGGTGGGCAAAGCCGCGATTCGCGAATTTCTTGCGACGAAAGCGCCGCCCGTGCTCGACCCGTTCGCGGGTGGCGGCTCGATTCCGCTCGAAGCCCAGCGACTCGGTCTGCGCGCGTATGCGTCCGACTTGAATCCCGTGGCGGTGCTCATCAACAAAGCGTTGATTGAAATTCCGCCGCGTTTTGCAAATCAACCTCCGGTGCATCCGGTAGACCCCAATGCCCCAGTTTCCCTAATGCCCCATGACTGGAAAGGCGCGGCGGGGCTGGCGGAAGATGTGCGCTATTACGGCAAGTGGATGCGCGACGAAGCGGAAAAACGTATCGGGCATTTGTATCCGAAAGTTGTCATTGCGAACAGCGTGAAGCAATCTCCGCGCGGGGGGATTGCTTCGTCGGATAAAAACCATCCGCTCGCAATGACAGGCACAACGGAAGCGACGGTCATTGCGTGGTTGTGGGCGCGCACAGTGAAATGTCCGAATCCGGCATGTGGGGCGATGATGCCGCTCGTGCGTTCGTTTGAACTGTCCAAGAAAAAAGGCAGGCAAGCGTGGGTAGAACCTGTGGTAAGGGGACAGGGGACAGGAGACAGGGAACAGCGCGTGCAATTTCAAGTAAAGACAGGCAATGGACTCGCTCCCGAAGGCACGGTAAATCGTCGCGGTGCGCGCTGTATCGTCTGCGGCGCGTCCGTTCCATTTGAACACGTTCGCGCGGAAGGCAAAGCGGGACGCATGAGCGCGCAACTCATGGCGATTGTGGCGGAAGGTGAACGCGGACGCGTCTATCTTTCACCGAACGACGAACACGCGGCAATTGCGGCGAGTGCTCAGCCCGCGTGGACACCCGACACGGACTTGCCCGAACAAGCATTGGGTTTTCGCGTGCAGCTCTATGGCATGACGAAACACCGCGATTTGTTCACGGCACGTCAACTCGTTGCACTCACGACGTTCAGCGATTTGGTGGGCGAAGCGCGCGAACGTGTGAAACAAGATGCGATACGCGCGGGGATGAAAGATGATGAAAAGGCGTTGAATGATGGTGGCAGTGGTGCGAGCGCTTATGCTGATGCGGTTGCGACGTATCTGGCGTTTGGAGTAGATAGAAGTGCAAATTATTGGTCTGCATTTACATATTGGGGAGGTGATTTTATCGTTCAGACTTTCGGGCGACAAGCACTACCCATGGTTTGGGATTTCACTGAAGGCAATCCGCTTTCTGAATCAACTGGAAACTGGAGCGGAGCGATTGAGTGGATCACTCGATGTTTAGAAATCTCAATCCCTGCAATGAGTGTGGGTAGGGTTAAGCAACTTGATGCGGCAAAATCACTTGTCGAAATAGGGCATCCAATGATTTCAACAGATCCTCCATATTATGACAATATCGGTTATGCCGACCTCTCGGATTTCTTTTATATATGGTTGCGCAAGAGTCTATCATTGGTCTATCCCGACTTGTTTTCGACAGTACTTGTTCCCAAAACGCAAGAACTCGTCGCTACACCTTATCGGTTTGGAGGCGACAAAGCAAAAGCAGAGGAACATTTCCTCACGGGACTGGAAAAAGCATTTCAATTAATGCGAACCCGAGAACATCCCGATTTTCCTGTGTCGATTTTCTATGCCTTCAAACAAGCAGAATCAGATGAAGATAGCGAAAATGAAATCGCTGTTTCTTCAACCGGTTGGGATACCATGCTTAATGGTTTGCTAACTGCTGGATTCGTAGTCACTGGAACTTGGCCCATCAGGACTGAGCGTGACCAAGGGCTGAAAACGGGTGATAATGTTCTCGCCTCCTCCATCGTCCTCGTCTGCCGCCCGCGTCCCGAAGATGCGCCGCGCACTACACGCCGCGAATTTCTCGCCGCGTTGAAAAAAGAATTGGCGCCCGCGCTGCGCGAACTTCAGCAGGGAAACATTGCCCCCGTGGATTTGGCGCAAGCCGCCATCGGTCCCGGCATGGCAATCTTTTCCAAATACCGCGAGGTGCTCGAACCCGACGGTACTGCCATGCGCGTCCGCACCGCGCTTGCCCTCATCAATCAGCAACTCGACGAATATCTCACCGAGCAAGAAGGCGAATACGACGCCGACACGCGCTGGGCGCTCGCATGTTCGAACAATACGGACACGACGCCGGTCCGTTCGGCGTGGCGGAAACCTTGAGCAAAGCCAAAAACACCGGCGTTGACGGACTCGTGCGTTCCGGCATCTTGCATTCGCGCGGCGGACAGGTGCATCTCTTGAAACGCGACGAACTGCCCAAAGATTGGGACCCGCAAACCGACGCGCGTCTCACTGCATGGGAAACGGTGCAGTATCTCGTCCGTGCGCTCGAACAAGGCGGCGAACAACCGGCGGCGGCGCTGTTGAAAAAACTCGGCTCGCACGCGGACACCGCGCGCGATTTGGCATATCGCTTGTATACTTTGTGCGAACGCAAGGGCTGGGCGCAAGACGCGCTCGGGTATAATATGCTGGTGGTCGCGTGGCAGCAGTTGGTCGAGTTGGGTGGGCGAGGAGAGACACGGCAAGAGACGTTGATGTGAGGGAGAGATGGAGAGAGAGAGATAGAGAGAGAGAGATGGAGAGAGAGAGAGGGAGAGAGAGGGAGTGAAGGGGTGACGTAGAGACGTTTCGTCGAGTGATTGTTTGGCTGTGCCAAACGAACACTCGCTGAAACGTCTCCCTATGGCGCGCGATACGCGATTGGCGATACGCGATGCGCGAAAAGCGATGAGCGAGATGGCAGAGCAACAAATTGTTTCAGTAACCGAAGACGAATTGGTTGGCGCGTTGGATGCGCTGGATGTGCCGTTTCTCACGGGCGGCGCGCAAAATGCAAGCGCGACTGCATTGACAGCCGATGAATTGTTGGCGGGGCTCGCGCGGTCGTCCGACGCACGCGTGCGTTCAGCCCTTATTCCGCTCCTGCTGCGTCATCCCGAATTCGCACCCGAAGCGAAAATCGCCGACAAGCGCCTTAACACCGAAACAATCGCGCGCAGTACGTTGGAATGTTTTTATACAGCGGCGGTCTTGCTACAAAGAAAGTATGCGAAACGCCTGGCGCAGTCGTTTGGGCGGCTGCCGGAATTGCCCGACCTCTTTAGTGATTCGCTGCGATTGGAATTGACAGATGATATTGAAATTTCGCTCAGGAAACTTGGCGAACGCAATGCCGAGCTGCGCGGACTGGATTTGAATTGGGTCGGAACGTACGAACACGCCGCGCGCACATGGCTTGAATACATGGAGTGGCGCGTCAAGCGAGAGGCACACGAACCAGTGACTACTCAGGCAGTTGGAAACTGCGCCAACAATTACACCAAGTGTGCCTCCGCACACTGGAATCCCAACTTGATTTCTAATCGCCTGCGACTACTTGGGCAGTTGGAAACTGCGCCAACAATTACACCAAGTGTGCCTCCGCACACTGGAATCCCAACTTGCGGAGGCAAGTTTCGTTTCGTGTTCTTGTTGGCGCGATTTCTAATCGACTACTCAGGCAGTTGGAAACTGCGGCAACAATTACACCAAGTGTGCCTCCGCACACTAGAATCCCAACTTGCGGAGGCAAGTTTCGTGTTCTTGTTGGCGCGATTTCTAATCGCCTGCTGAGTAGTTACGCTTGGCACTGAGTTGGGGTACAAGATTGAAGCGGTGCCCCTTGACGAGATGATTCCGCTGTCAACGAATTTTGCAGAGCGGCATATCCATTTTGGCGCGTATGGCAGCGTGCAGGTTTACATCTTTGATCCCTACGCCATTGCGTTGAGCAAATTGGATCGCGGCAATGAATCGGATTTGCAGGATATCGTGTTTCTTGCGCAGCGCCACTACATTGACCTTGACGCGCTTGAGCAAATGCTGACCAGCGCAAATCCCCGCGCGAACGAATACGACTTGGACCCAAAACAAATGTCCAAAAATCTGGAAACTGTTCGGCAGATGCTCAACGCATAATCTCTCAGTCTCTCTATCACTTTATCTCTCCATCTCTCCATCTCTCCATCATTTCTCAAGGAGTTCACATGGCTGTCTCGAATCTCGAACGCGTCGGACGCGGATTGGAATTAACCAAGACTGCGATCGCGCCATTTATCATGCGCGAGCTCAAAAGCAAATACAAAACGCGTTGGTGGCAAGACGGCGTGCAGCCCGCGCTCGTCGGGGCTATCGGCAAAGACGCGTCGAATGCCACCATGAGCGATGATGAACGTTTTACCAAACTCGACGCGCAAGCGCTCATCGCCATCATGCAAAACAATTGGCGTGAGGTCTTTGATAAACAATTGGGCAACAGCGGACGCGGTTACGTCACGGAACTCCGCGAGGTGCGCAACAATTGGGCGCATCAAAAACCATTCACGCCGGATGATGCGCACCGCGCGCTCGACACGATGGCGCGCTTGTGCGAAATGATCGGCGCGCCCGAACAAGAAGAACTGCGCAAAGAAGCGCGCGATCTTTTGCGTCAACGCTTTGAACAAGAAACCAAACGCGAAGTCAAAAAGAGCGCGGACATTACGCAAACCCAAACCGCCGCCGGTTTCAAGCCGTGGCGCGAGATTGCAACGCCGCATCCTGACGTTGCATCGGGACGTTATCAGCAAGCGGAATTTGCCGCCGACCTGTTCCAAGTCATCACGAACAAAGCCGAACCCGAATACGGCGACCCGCGCGAATTTTTCGGACGCACTTATTTCACCGAGGGACTCTCGCGTTTGTTGGAACGCGCGTGGCTGCGCCTCGCGGGCAAAGGCGGCGATCCCGTCGTCGAACTCCAAACCAATTTCGGCGGCGGCAAAACGCACTCGATGCTCGCGCTGTATCATCTATTTAGCGGCAGTCTAAAACCTCAAGATGTGCCCGGCATCGAAGCGCTTGTGCCTGCGGAATTGGCAAAACAACCCAATTTACCGCAGGCACGACGCGCCGTGCTGGTTGGTACACAACTTTCTCCTGCCTCTGCACGCATCAAACCCGATGGGGTACGCGTGCACACACTCTGGGGTGAAATGGCGTGGCAGCTCGGTGCGGCGGCGAAAGATGCCAAAGGCGCGTATGCACTGGTCGCAGAAGAAGACAAACGCGGGGTCAGTCCCGGTTCGGAACAGTTAACGCAACTCTTTTTGCAATATGGTCCGGTCCTCGTCTTGATTGATGAGTGGGTTGCCTTTGCGCGCCAACTGTATGGCAATGACGGTTTGGTGGCGGGCAGTTTCGACGCCAACATTACATTTGTGCAAGCGCTTACCGAAGCTGCCAAAGCCGCGCGCAATGCTCTCATCGTCGCTGCGATTCCCCAATCCGACATTGAGGTGGGCGGTGAAGGCGGACAGGCAGTGTTGGAACGGCTGCAAAACGTCTTTGGGCGCGTAGAAGCGGTCTGGAAACCCGCCAGCGCCGACGAGTCCTTTGAAATCGTGCGCCGCCGTCTCTTTCAACCCATTACCGATCACGTCGGACGCGACGCCGTCTGTCGCGCGTTTTCGGAATTGTATCAAAACAACCGCGCCGAATTTCCCAGCGAATGCCGCGAAGCCGCCTATGAAACGAGATTGCGTTCCGCGTTTCCGATTCATCCGGAATTGTTTGACCGCTTGTACGGAGACTGGTCCACACTGGAACGCTTTCAACGGACGCGCGGCGTGCTCCAATTGATGGCGGCAATCATTCACGAATTGTGGGAACGCGAAGACCGTTCCCTGCTCATCATGCCGGGAACACTGTCGTTGGACAATGCTTCCGTACGCGTCAAATTGACCAGCTACTTGCCCGAAAGCCAAGGGTGGGGTGCGGTGCTGGATCGAGATGTAGATGGTCCAACCAGTCGTCCCCTTGCGCTTGACCGAGACAATCCCAACCTCGGACGCTATTCGGCGTCGCGGCGCGTGGCACGGACTATTTTTATGGGCAGTGCGCCTACGGTGAGTGCGCAGCGCGGACGCGGACTGGAAGAAGTGCGGATCAAATTGGGTTGCGTGCAGCCCGGCGAAACTTCCGCCGTATTTGGGGATGCGCTGCGCCGTCTTTCCGAAGAACTCACCTATCTTTATTCCGATGGCAGCCGTTACTGGTACGACACCCATCCGACCCTCACACGCATCGCCTCTGATCGAGCCGCACAATTCAAAGCCGATGTGGTCGAGGATGAAATCATTCGACGCGTGCGTGATGCGGTCAAACTTGTCCCGAGGCACGAGGGAAAGGAACGCGGCGATTTTGCGGGGGTCCACGTTATTCCAGCATCGAGCAGCGATGTGCCCGATGAACCCGAATGTCGTCTCGTCCTCCTCAGCCCCAAGACGCCGCATCGTCAGAAAAATGAAAACAGCAGGGCACAACTTGCGGCAAAGGAAATGCTCGATCAACGCGGCGGCGGTCCGCGGCATTACCGGAACATGCTGCTCTTTCTCGCGCCCGACACCGACCGACTCGCGGATTTGGAACAAGCCGTGCGCGCATGGCTGGCATGGACTTCTATCCTGCAAGAACGCGGCGCGGACCAGTTAAATCTGGATGCCGGTGGTGAGCGTCAAGCCAATGCGCAACTCAAAAAGAACGAGGAAACGATTGACGCGCGTTTGGGCGAAACCTACAGTCTGCTGCTGGTGCCCACGCAGGACGGCAACAATCCCGTCGAATGGACAACCGCGCGTTTGTCCGGCAATGAAAACCTCGTCCTGCGCGCGTCCAAGAAACTGAAACGCGATGGGCAACTCGTCACCGAATGGTCGCCCTCCAACCTGCGTCTCGAACTCGACAAATGGCTCTGGCGTAATGCATCGCATCTGGGCGTGAAACAGTTGTGGGATTATTTGGCAACGTATCTTTACTTGCCGCGCTTGCGCGATGAACAAGTGTTGAGCGATGCAATTCGGCAAGGCGTCGGTTCGACCACCTGGCAAGAAAATTTCGCGTATGCCGACCGCGTAGACGAGAACGGGCGCTACATTGGATTGGTTGCGGGACAACTGCCGCAGATTTTCACGAACAGTGACAGTGTCATCGTCAAACCTGAAATCGCCCAAGCACAATTTGCTGCGGGCAAGATTGAAGAAGAAAAACGCGCGGGTGAGTTGAAATACGCGACCAAAGAAATTTACACAGCCGATGGTCCGCCCGCGCACGATGACCCTGCGCGCCTGCAATCTTTGGAACAAGCCGCGCGTAACGCGCCGCGTCCGCCCACGCGCTTTCAAGGTTCCGTCGTCCTCGACCCGAAACGTGTCAGCAGTCAATCCGACAAAATCGCCGCCGAAGTGATTCAGCATCTCGCGAGTCTCATGGGGGCGAACGTAACAGTGACCTTGGAAATTCAAGCGGCTGTGCCAAGCGGTGTGCCAGAGAATGTAGTGCGTACAGTGACAGAGAA
This sequence comes from Chloroflexota bacterium, assembly GCA_016209205.1. GTDB lineage: Bacteria > Chloroflexota > Anaerolineae > UBA4142 > SHND01 > SHND01. Next base: position 1,890 of record JACQWQ010000165.1, on the reverse strand, counting down.
TTGCCGGACGCTCAAGTTTACGCAGCAGGGGTTCGAGAGCGAATAGGTTGTGATCATTCGAAAATACATTCGCGTATCTTATCAACACCTTCGCCAATCCACCCATGTCCGCGCGGGATTGCTCGGATGGAGTTCATTTGCATCCGCCGCGCACAAGGGAAAATGAATTTGGCGAAGGTGTTGGTATTTTACGGCGTCAACGCTTCGAGTTGCTCCTGCGCTTGCCGCGCATACAGAAATGAAAAATGGGGATTGGCGGCGAGCGCTTGCGCGAGGTAGGCGCGCGCCTCATTCGTCGCGCCCAGGCGGGACGCAATCATGCCCGCGTGAAATAACTTGAGCGCATCCTTGGCGCCGAGGCGTAACGCCTGCTGCGAATAGCTTTGCGCTTCGCGGTATGCGCCCACTTGGTACAGCGCCCAGGCGAGAACGTCGGCAGCGTAAATACTCGGGCGGCGCGCATACGCCTGCCCCGCTTGTTCCACCGTGCCGCTGGGGTCAATCCCATGATCGGCATTAAAGAGCGCCATTTCCAAATCAAGGTCAACGCCGTTGGCGCGATAGAGTTGTTGAATCGCGCGCACGGTGTCGTATTGGTTTTGCGCCGCGCGTTCGTCTCCCGAAACGCGATACAAATCGCCGAGCGTGATTACAAATTCGGGAAGCGGGATGGTCGCGGTGGCTTGCTGCAAAAGGGTGATGCCTTCTTGCACGCGCCCTTGGGCGGCGCGCACGCGCCCCAAGCCCGCCAGCGCATAGATATAACCGGGCATGTTCTCGAGCGCGCGCCGATACTCGGTTTCCGCAGCATCCAAATCGCCTCGCTCAAAATAGAGGTTGGCAAGTTGAGTTCGCGTCCACGCGCGCGTTTCCGCGTGGGTCCCACTGCTGTCCACCGCGCGCTGCATCATTTCTAGCGCGCCTTCGCGATCACCGTGCAGTTCGCGCAGGTACGAAATGCGCGTGTACGAGTTCAAGTCGGGGCGCAGATCCGCCATCTGCTGCAAGGTGTCCACCGCTTCGGTGTAGCGTCCCAATTCAACTTGGGCATCCACGATGACTCCATACGCGTACGTTTTGTTCGGATTCAGTTGGCGGGCGCGCGTGCCCCACTCTAGCGCAGCGCTGAATTGATGACGCGCCAACGCCAACGTTCCCATCGCGCTTGTGGCAGTATAGTCTTCCGGTTCCAGGTCGAGCGCCTTCTGGAGGACTTGGTCTGTTTTGGCGTAAAAAGTTGGGTCGCCTGTTTCGCGCGCTCTTTGCAGATAAGCAAGCCCAAGCGTACTGTAGACTTTATTGGGAATAGACAGGATTAACAGGATGAACAGGATTAGGGGCAAAAATAAGTTGAAAAAATCCTGTAAATTGCGATGCAGTTCATCGCCTAAATCCTGTCGAAAATCTTATTTCCGATAAAGTCTTGTATGTCCGCCAATCCGTTTCCGAACTACCCAAACGTTTTTCCAAGTTAGCCGCAAGTTGCTCGGCCGAGACGTTCGTCCGATACGTCACCGCGTCAAAATAGTCTGCGGTCACATCCGCCACCTGGGCTGACGAACGCGGCTGGGAAAGCGCCCACGAAGCAGCAGCGAGGATCAACACACATGCGCACAACAGCGCGCTTCGATAAACCCAAGCTTTTTGATTTGCCTGTTTTTGCATTCTGCCTCCCGCTCTACCCCACCTCCCCTCGCCCATCGGAAGAGGGGCTGGGGGTGGGGTGGTGAAAGAAAGCCTGTTTGAGGTGATGTAGCGTGCAAGGGACAGCTCGTTTTTGTTCCGCCTGGATTGGATAATCGCGTGACTTTTTGGGTTGCTGCGCTATACTGAGCCACCCACAACAGTCAAGGACAACGCTGATGAAAAGTACTCAACCAGGCAAAGTCT
>JACQWQ010000164.1 GCA_016209205.1 Chloroflexota bacterium | reverse complement strand
CCCAAACCCTGAAAGTGCATGCTGGTCGTAAACTGGTTAAATCCGTTCCTTATCCACTACGCGGAGTATCAAATTAGTCCGGAATGTCCTGGCGGTTATCGTGTCTGGATTAGTCGTCCGGGATGTCCTGGCGGTTCGCAACTATCGCACTACCGCACTAATCACTGATTTTCGCTTGCGCCACGCCGCGTTTGCCGTTGACACGCCACTCGCGGTCGGCGTGATTCAACGCGTCCACTTGCGCGGCGGTCAGACCGACGATCACATCCGATTTGAGCGTGCGGAGTGCGACGAACGGCGCGGGGAAATAACGCGTGGGGTATTCAAACGCGATGGTATGTTTCCAATGCGCGTCGCCGACCACGCGGCGATAGTTTACATCGCCTTTGAGAATCACAAAATCGCAGGAACGCATCGTGTTCCACAAATCATCGGGCATTTCAAAAAAATGCAGCGGCGTCGGATAAAACCAGTGCACGCGCAGTTCCAAGCGCTGTTGCGCGCGTAAAGCGCGCAAGCTTGCCGCCAACGCGCGGGTCTCGGCGTTCGCCGTATCGAACGCGGCGAGCGTCCGTTCCACATCTTGCGGCATCGCGTCGGAAACGTAAAATGGCTGTGGTTTCAAATGCACGACAATTTTTTCTGCGAGGCGCGCGTGCAAAAGATATTCAATCAACGCGAGGTCGTACGCCAGTTCCGTGCCTGCATTGTCGGCAACGTAAACGAGTTGTTTGACTCTGTGCGTCTGCAAAAATCCCCACACCCGCGCCGCGTCGTCCACCAACAAATTCGCGCGTTCGTCGTGCAAACGTTCCGCGCGTCCCACCATGCGTTCGACATTGTACGACAAGTCAACGCGATTGCCCCACAGCGCGGCATAGAGCAACAATTCAAATGTCTCGAACTCCCCTCTCCCTATGGGAGAGGGGTTGGGGGTGAGGTTCCCGGGAGTGAGCGACTGCAACAGTCCGCGCACGCGTTTGGGTGCAACGTCCGGTCGCAGTTCCGCGTCTTTCAAGGGCGCAAACGGGTCGCGCTCGTGCCACGCGCCGAGTTGAAAATAGCCGACGATTTCCAAAATGCGGCGGTAAAAAAAGGTTTCCGCCCAAAACCACGGCGCGTCGAGCCACGACCGCCCGCTGTACGGTTTCGACACCTGCCGCCAAAAATCCGCGTCGGGCGCATCTTCACGCAGCGGTTGAATTACGCCGTCAAGAATTTCCGTGCGCAATTTTTTGAACGCGCGTTTGAGGTCAGGCGAAAAATACGACGCGTGTTCCATCTCTTGGAGAATGCGCGTATCGCGCCCTTCCAGCGTAAATTTCGCAAACGAATGAGGATCGTTTGTGGAAATCAACGGCGGCAGTGTGGCAAGGTCTATGCGGGGGGGGGGAAGGTGGGGCCGAGTCACGCTGTTGCAACACCAAGGTTGAATGATCTCGGCATTTCGTCCCATGTCCGATTATCGAGCAAGCGTCCCGAGTTTTTCTTTCTAACGCCACCCCATTGTTTAAAAAAGAACGGGATGTTTGCCCGGTTACATTGATCTCGAATCTCAATCACCCAGTCTTCGGACATAGGACGCGCTCGAGGGCCTGATTCGCCTCCAACGATCACCCAATCAATTGACTTGAGGTTAAGATTGGGAAGAGGACCCAACAGCGGCTCCAACGAAAGAAACTTTGTCTGAGCGCCTGTTTGTCCGAGGTCATCAATGCGAAACATATAATTTTGGGTTTCGACACTGACGCCCATCCACACATTTTTTGTCCACTCTAACCTGTCTTGGATTTCTAGAGCAGATTCCGAGTTGATTGGTGGTATCCGCGTAGGGGCGACGGCTTGTCCTCGCCCATTCCGGTTGGGCAACCACGAGGGATTGCCCCTACAACCCACATACGAATGTGGAATCCGCTCTAATAGGCGTGCGGAACGTTTCGTAAGCACTTGAAAAGTGTGCCAGTGCGCGCGATTCATTACCTCAAAGACCTTTTGAATATATTCCAACGGTACTTGTTTGTGGAACAGATCGCTCATAGAGTTGACAAAAATCACTTGGGGCTTTTTCCAACGTAACGGCAATTCCAGTACATGTTCGTGTAGTTTCAACTTGAAGCCGTTTGCATAGTTGGGTTGTCCCATCGCTTGCAGGCGCAATGCCATCCGTTCTGCATAGCAATGTTTGCACCCGGGACTGATCTTTGTGCATCCCGTTAAAGGATTCCATGTTGATTCGGTCCATTCAATGCTCGACCCAACTGCCATAGGAATTTAGCTCCGCTCCCTGTAACTCGTGTATTATAGAACCCATGTTCTCGTTCGCCAAAATTAAAACAACCTGCGCTGTCCGTGAACATCCCGCTGGATGACCTCTTTCCAGAATTTATCGCCGAGCGGGTTCTTGCTTGCAAATAAAAGACGATAGAGCAGCCCCATCACTGGATAATGGATAATCAAATCCATCTTTTGAACCGAGGCAAGCGCCGCAACGGTTTTCCACTCGAGTTCTAATCCTTCTGGATCCAGAAATGCAAGATTGAGTGACGGAGATTTGTGCAGTCTATCCAAAGTCTGGATTTCCGAAATTACTCGGGCAACTGCCTCGTTACTATCTTCTGCAAGGAATCTTATGCGATCATAAAGAGGCAACGCTTTACATCTCTCCTGTAGCGCATTGATACTTGCACTATCAATGTCCGCAAAAAAGTAATTTGTGAAGGGATGAGTTGTGGTCAGTGCAAGCAACGGGGAACCCAGGAAAATTCTCCCATTGTCAGTGCGACATTTACCCGGTCCAGAAAAAAGATCAACGAAATTCCGCCTCTGCCATTTTTTGCGCATGGCGGTCTCGAAAATCTCGATATAACGTTTCAGATAGTCCAATTTCTTGGCAACCCATGGACCGGATGAACGCATTAACAATCCATCCTCAACGGGTTCGAGGTAATTCTTCATTGTAGTTGTCCTCTGCTTTGGTGTGTTTTCTAAAAACCGAGACCGCGTTCCTTCAGCGACACAAATTTCCCTTGCGCGCCGATCACCAAATGATCGAGCACGTCAATGTCGAGCAGCTGTCCGGCCTTGCAGATTTCGCGCGTGATCGCCGCGTCTTCGGGCGAAGGCGTCGGGTCGCCGCTGGGATGATTGTGGGCGAGGATGATGCCCGTCGCGTTATGACGCACCGCGTCACGAAATAATTCACCGATGCGCACGACGGTCGTGTGCACCGAACCTTGATAGACGCGCGGGCGCGCGAGCACGCGATTTTTCGTGTCGAGCAAGAGCGTACGCATTTCTTCTTGTTCGAGCCGCGCCATGTCAGAGAGCAGGTGCGCGGCGTCGGCGGGTGATTTGATTTGCGGTTTTTCGTCGGGCGTCATTTGCGCCACGCGGCGGCCGAGCTCGAAACACGCGTGCAGCTCGGCGGCTTTGGCAGGCCCGATACCTTTGATGCAGGCGAGTTCGGCAAAGGGCATACGCGCCAACCCGGGCAAACGTCCGCCTTGTTCCAACAATTCGGCGGATAGGTCAATCACGTTCACGCCTTTGTAGCCGGTGCGTAACAGAATTGCCAAGAGTTCGGCGTCGCTCAACACGCCCGCGCCGAGCTGCTGCAAGCGTTCGCGCGGACGTTCGTTGGCGTGCATGGCATGAATGGTGTGCGCGGGCGCTTCGCGCGTTTGGCGGCGGGGACGGGGCATTTTGCGATGTGATGAAAACGATGGGCATCCCGTTATGTGATGCACAGCGTTTTTGAAGATTAAAACCAACCACGACGTTTGAAATAGTATAACATGGCAACGGGAATCAAGATCAATGAGGCGTTCACGACGCAATACGCCGACTCGACGTCGAGCGGCATAAAGCGCACAAAATTCATGCCGCCCCAACCGACGATGAACGAGATCGGCAAAAAGATCGTGGCGATGATCGTGAGCGTTTTGGTGACTTCGTTCAAGCGATTGGATTGCGCCGAAAGATACGTGTCGAGCGTATTGCCGAGCAAATCGCGCGCGGTCTCGATCAATTCATAAATGCGCGAGAGGCGGTCGTACAGGTCGCGATAATACAGCGCGGTTTTCGCGTCCACCAGCCCGTACCGTGTGCTCGCGAGCGCGTTCATCACGTCGCGCATCGGCGAGATGCTGCGGCGCATTTGAATCAAGACGTGCTTGAGGCGAAAAATGCGCGCCAGGGTCTTGGGCGTGGCGTGGTCGAGCGTTTCTTCTTCGGTCTGGTCAATCTCGTCGTCAATCGAGTCGAGCATCGGAAACAGCGCGTCGGTCATTTCGTCCGTAATGAGATAGAGAAAATAATCGGGTCCGTGGTCATGGCGGCGCCCGTCGCCGAGGAAACGTTTCAGGGCGCGGTCGAGCTCGGGCATCGGCTCGTCGTGAATGGTGATGAGATAATCGCGGCCCAGAAAGATTTCGATCTCGTGATCCTCGATGTTGCCGTTCGCGCGCGTCAACGAGTGGACGGTGATAAACAAATAATTGCCAAAGTCCAAGACTTTGGCGCGCTCGTCATACGTGCGCACATCTTCCATCGCCAACGGATGGAGATTGTATTGCTGTTGCAGGGCATCGAGCTGCGCGGAATCGGGCGACAAATAGTCCATCCATTTGAACACGCCGCGCCCGCGTCCGAGGTCCATGACGCGCATATCGCGGGCGGACGGCTCGAGCGCCGGGGCAGCGGGGGTGAGAACACTCTGGTCGGACGGCATGACGCTATTTTACCAGAAATTTGTGGTGATTACTCACATCGCGTAGAATAGCTTGTTTTCAAAAACCTGTGAGGTCTCCGAGACCTCACAGGTTTTTGAAAGCAGGTAATCACCGGAGAAATTTTCGTTGACACGATACCCCCGCGCGACTATAATCATCGGGCGCGGGTTTCATTACGATACTACAAGGAGCGCCTATGAAGCGTTGGCTGGGAATGTTGGCAAGTATCGCACTGGTATTGGCTTTTGCATTTTCCGTCAGCCCTACGCACGCGGCGGACGGCGCGCGATGTTATGCCGATCCGATCTCCGGCCCCCCCGGCACCAAATTTCAAATCTCCTGCACCGGTTTCTCGCCGAACACAACCGTGAATGCGTACGTGGTAGAACCGGATGGACGCGCGATCAGCGGCGCTCAAATCGTCGGCTTTGGTTCGAATGTGGGGAACGGGAATATCTTGACGGACCAGGAAGGAACGGCGTCGTTCGCTTGGCAATCGCAAGATGGAACACGAGAGTTGACCGGCGGCGGGACCTTTGCGCATCAATTGGGTGATTGGACGTGGGTCGTGCACCAACTGGGCGCGGCGTCAAGTGTGCTCGCGCGCGGCGAGGTGCGCGTGACGCTTGAATCTGCAAATTGGGAGCAGGTCGGCGCAACGCTCACTGCGTCCGCGAGCGGCGCTGCCGTTGGCGACGCGGTCACATTCAATTTCAACGGCAGCGGCTTTTGGCGCGACGAGTACGTGAATGTGTGGGTCACGCTTCCGCCCAATTGCAGCGGGCGCGCGAGCGTCGAAGGCGCGAGCGCGGACGATCCATATTATCAGGGGCTGTTCGACGGATTCTTTGGTCCGAACACGGTCAAGGCGAACGAAAAAGGTGAAATCGGCTTTGCGGTCTTGTTCACCACGGCGGCGTGTCGCGGTGAATATTCTGCGACGGTGTATGCGCCCGGCAGCGGGTACGGCGCGATTGCGACGTTTCAGGTCAGCGGCAAAACCATTGCTCCTTCGTCCACACGCCATCTGATTGTCGTGCCCGATGCGGTGGATGCGCTTAATCCATTGCTCACGATTCTGGGGAGCAATTGGAATGTCAATCAAGCGGTAGATTGTTGGTCTACCCGTCCCGACGGGCGTTCCTTTAACGTCGGCTCGGCGACGGCGGATGCGAACGGCAATTTCGCGTTGGACATCCACATCAGCGGCTTTGATTCCACTGCGCCGTACGCGTCGGAAGAACCGGGCGTGTGGTCAGTGACCTGCCGCGCGCCAAGCAATGGCGACACGGCGGTGACGACGGTAACGGTTCATGCGTTGACGGTGGATCCATAGTCGTAGCGCATAGCAGATGGCAGATAGCAAACGGCAAAAGAAATCGGACGATAGATGTGTCGTCCATTTTTTTTATCTGTGGTGACGGCGTATGTTGGGAAATGGGAATCATCCTATCCTCTTCGATTTGTCCCTATGCTCTTAACAGATATAATTTGCACACATGAAGTCTGCACGTCTCATTTGGATGGCACTGCTCGCATTCCTCGCCGTCGCAATTTTCCTCGTCTTGCTCGCCGCTACATCATTCAATCCATTTGCTCAAACCGAATCCATTGAACCTGTCACGCCGACGCGCGCGGCAATTGCCACGCGGCGAAATGAAAGCGGGCAAGCACAAGGCGTTGCCACGCGGCGAAATGAAAGCGGGCAAGCACAAGGCGTTGCCCCTACCGACCAGCCGACCCTTGTCCCGAACAACCGTGAGGGAACCCGACCACCCGACCAGCCGACCCTCCCCGCGAACGCGTCTGAAGCATTTCAGCAAGGCGTTGTCGCGCGACGCAACGGCGATTACGTGCGCGCGGCGACTGCATTTCGCGCGGCAGCACAAACAAGCAGTGACCCCGCGCTCGCGCGCCAAGCGCAGTTCCAACTCGGCGAAGCATTGTACCTCGCCGCCGATTTTACCAATGCCGTGCCCGCGCTCGAAGCAGTGGTTCAGCAGAACGACGGCGATGCGCTTGCGCCGCGCGCTCATTATTTTCTCGGCGATATTTTTACACAGCAGCAAAAATACGAAGCGGCGTTAGAGCAATTGAAAATCTATCGCGCGCACACCCGCGCGTTGATGGGCGTCGTTGACCGCGAAATCGGCGACGTATTGCTCGCGTCGGGCGACAGTGCGGCGGCAATTCGACAATACGAAGCCGCGTTCAAGGACCCGACGTTTAACAACGCACAGCGCGCGGCAGTCTTGAAAAAAATCGCAGAGGTTTATCACGCCCGCCAAGAACCTCAGCTCGCGGCAGTGCGTTTGGAAGAAGCATTCAAAATCGCGCCGGACAACGCCACGCGCGCGAATGTCGAATACTTGTGGGGCGAAGCGTTGTACGCGATGGACGAGCAAGACGCGGCGCTCGGACACTGGAAGCACGCGCTGGCGACGTACACGCTCGAAGCGGGCGCGCATCAATCCGTCGCGAAATTGGTGGAACTCGGCGTGACGGACATTAACGAGCTGCAGCGCGGCATCGCCAATTACGGCGTCGGCAATTACGATTTGGCGATTCAAGCATTCCGGCGTTACATCGCGGCGAACGATGTGCCCGGCGCGGAGGTGCTGTATTACGCGGGGCTGGCGTATCAGCGCAAAGGCGATCAAGCAGGCGCGCTGCGCAATCTCGACGTACTGTTATCAAGTTATCCGCAGGACAAACGCGTTCCCGATGCGCTGTTCGCCAAAGCGGTTTCCCAAACGCGTCTTGGTGATTCCGCCGCCGCGTTGGCGACCTTAAGGCAGTTGTTGAAACGCGCGCCCGACGATGCGCGGATTGACGACGCGTTTTGGAACGCCGCGCTCGCGTACGAACTGGCGGGGAATTATGCGCAAGCGGGCGCGGTGTACACCGAACTCGCGAAAACGTTTCCCGCGTCCGGGTTCGCGCCGTTCGCGTACTTCAACGGCGGCGTGAGTTATTATCTCGCGCAAAACTATACCCGAGCCAAAGCGGACTGGAACGCGGCGCTCGAAAATTATCCCGCATCGCCGCACGCCGACAGCGCGGCATACTGGCTCGGCAAACTCGCGCGTTTGCAGGGCGACGAAAAGAGCGCGGTAAAGTTTTTCCAACTGGCGACCCAGCCGCCGCGTTCGTACTATTCGTGGCGCGCGTTCGACGCCTTGAACCAGCCCGCGCCGCCGCCTTCGTATAAATTGGACGATTACGCGATGGAGGACACTGCCGCGACGCGCGCGGAATTGGAACAGTGGATTGCGTCATGGAGCGGCGCGCCCGCTGCGGCGGAATTGCCTCCCGCGGTGTTGAACGACGCCGCCTTCAAGCGCGGCAGCGAATACGCGTCGCTGTCACGCGCGCTCGACGCACGCCCGCAGTTTCAAATCGTCAACGAAACATTCAAGAACGACGCCGCCGCGTTGTACGCGCTCGCTTTGTATTACAAGGACAATAATTATTTTTCGCTTTCGATTGACGCGGCAACTCGATTGGCGGCGCTGTCAAAACAGAACGAAACGACCCAGCCGCGCCTCTTGCGTCAATTGATTTATCCGACCTATTATGCGGACTTGATCGTGCCGTACGCGCAGCGTCACAAGTTCGACCCCGCGCTCTTTTTCGGACTGGTGCGGCAAGAGAGCACCTTCAATCCTTTATCGTATTCGTCCGCCGAAGCGCGCGGTTTGACCCAAGTGATTCCCGGCACGGGAGATTTGATTGCGCGCGCGTTGGGTGTGTCTGATTTCAAACAAAACGATCTGTTCAAGCCGTACGTGAGCGTGCGGTTCGGGACATACTATTTGGGCAATGTGTTGGAATCGTTCAACGGCAACATCTATTACGCATTGATGGGCTACAATGGCGGTCCCGGCAATGCGCGCAAATGGATGAAACCGGATCTCGATACAGCGGTCGAAGCAATCCCGTATGCGGAATCACACTTGTATGTGCGCACCGTCGTCGCCCAATATCGGCAGTACGCGAACATTTATCGCGAGCGGGCAAACAAACAAGAATGACGCGGACTGGAGTAAGTAGGGCGTTTGCAAAGTTGCTTGACACAGGATGTCATTTCGAACGGAGCGAAGGCGGAGTTGCGATGTAGTTCATCGCCGAAATCTCGCTTGTTCCCATCCATCGAGATTTCTCGCATCCGCTCGAAAACCTAGTCCCGAAGAATTGAGGGATGACAGTTGCCCCTACTTTGCAAAAGCCGTGCTGGAGTAAGAATTTGTTTTGGCGCTGTACAAATACTGTGCTAGTATCCACCTAGATACCCCCCCTGTTGCTTTGGCGACAGGGTGCGAGACCGCCAGTAATGGCGGTCTCTGCGTTTAGGAGATTCATGCTTCATCCGGAGTACTCTCATGCGCAAAGCCAAGAACAATCGGCGTGTCCCGAAACGCTACTTTCGTCCAGAAGTCACACAGTGCCCCCAATGCGGGACCGCGTTATTGCGTCTCTACACGCTCTGGGACAAAATCATTGTGACACTGGAAGGGCGGATCCATGTGTTTAGCCAAGCCTATCACTGTCCCGGTCCAACGTGTTCCCGCCATCCGATCATCTACCGCTCAGAAGCCGCCGACCGAGTGGCGCCCAAAGGCAGTAGTTTCAGTTTTGATTTGATCATTCACATTGGATGGTGGCGCTTTGGGGAGCATCAGACCTTGGACGAGATTCATGCCAGATTGCGCGATCGCCATCTGCCGATTTCACGGCGACACATTTTGAATCTCATTCTCGATTTTCTGGCGTTGGTGTATGCGACCCAGCCGCAGCGTCTGGCTACGTTTCGACGAGACTGGGAACGGCACGGCTTGTACGTCAGCGTCGACGGGTTGCAACCGGAAACCGGGAATGATTGCTTGTATGTCGTCCGTGAACGCACTCACGACCTTACGCTTTGGGCAGTCATCGTGGGCAATCGTTCCGCTGAGAATTTACGAACTCAAGTGGTCGAACCGATTCTGTCTCTCGGCTTTCGCCTGCGCGGCGTCGTGAGTGACGCGGAAGAAGGGGTCCGGGATGCTTTTGCCCTGTCGTGTCGCGGCATCCCGCACCAAGCCTGTCACACGCATTGTTTGCGGGAAGCCGCCAAACCGATCTTTGAAAGGGATCGTGCGCTCAAAACCGACCTGAAACGCGACTTTCGTCCCCACTTGCGCCAGGTCCGCCGGCAGATTTCGGCTCTCTCGCCCCACGACCCTTTTCGACCCATTTTGAGCGATTATGCCGACATCTTGCGTTTGACTCTCCGCCAAGGCGGTTGCCCGCCCTTCGACTTGGGGGGACTCCAAGTGTTTGAAGATTTGCAGAGGCTGGCGCGTTCGTTACGCCGGTGTCGAAAAAAGGGGGACATCCTCTTTTGGATGCGCTCCTTCAGATTACGGAGGTCCGCCGCACTTATGCCCGAGAATATCATGCGCTCACACGTCAACGTACTTGGCTGGTTGAACTGGCGCGACTCTTGGATCCAGAACGCGCTCGTCGTTATCATCGGACTGCCCGCGAGATCAAGCGCCGCGTGAATCAATTCCTGCACCGTCTCAAAAAACAGACGAACCTTGATGAGCGGGATGCCCATGTGACCGCGCACATCGAGAAGACGGTGCGTAATCGG
>JACQWQ010000134.1 GCA_016209205.1 Chloroflexota bacterium | reverse complement strand
TTTAGGACGGCGACGAGTTCTTGTGCACAGTCTTGCGCCGCACCCAAATCGGTGAAGGGCAGAATCAAATCATTCGCAAACGCCAAACTTGTGCCGCCGCTCGGGGCAGGTGGCAACGCACTGCTGTGAATCCAGATGGCGTGAGTTCGTTGCATGGCGGTTCCTCCGATGTAGATGTTAGTTGTTCCGAATTTCGGTCTTGAAACCGTGCGTGGTTCGTGGATTCAATCCGAGACAAACGCTACCACCGCACAGGTTCCTTGAACTCTCCAAAGACCTGCTTCAACACATTCGTAATCTCGCCGACTGTCGCATACGCACGCACGGCTTGCAGCATCGCGGGCATGAGATTCACCCGCCCCCCTTCGACTCCGCTCAGGGCGTCGTCGCGCACGCGCGCTAGTGCCGCGTTCACCGCGTTCGCGTCGCGTTCTGCTTTCACTTGCGCGAGACGCTGCAATTGTTCTTGCGTCGCGGCGGGTTTGTATTCGTGCAGTTCCACTTCTTGCGACACGCGCCCATCTTTCGTGCGATATTTGTTTACGCCGACCTTGACCATTTCGCCGCGCTGAATTTTTTGCTCGTATGCCAACGCTTGCTTGGCGACTTCGGCTTGCACAAGTCCATTGCTTACGGCGTTCACGATGCCGCCCATTTCGTCGTCCACGCGTTTCATTTCGGCGACGATGCGCGTCTCCATTTCATTCGTCAGCCATTCGATGTAATACGAACCCGCGAGCGGATCGGCGGTGTCGCACAATCCCATCTCATCCGCGAGAATTTGCATCGTGCGCAAGGAAATGAGCGATGCCTTTTCACTCGGAATCGTGTACGCTTCGTCGTAACAGCACAGCGCCATCGTTTGCGCGCCGCTCAACGCCGAAATCAACGCGTAATATGCGCCGCGCACGATATTGTTTTCAGGTTCCTCAATCGTCAGTCCGCCGCCGCCGCCGCCCGCAATCATTTTCATTTGCAGCGTGTCGGGATTCTGCGCGCCAAATTCCTCGCGCAAGAGTTTTGCCCACAAACGCCGCGCCGCGCGAAATTTTGCAACCTGTTCCCACAAATTTCCGAAAATGTCGAAATTGAACGAGAGCCGCCCCGCGAATTCGTCCACGTTCAAACCGCGCGCGACGACGCGTTGAATGTACGCCCGCGCGATGCAGTACGCATACGCGATTTCTTGCACCGGCGTCGCGCCCGATTCGCGAATGTGATAGCCGCACACCGAAACGGGATAGTATTTTGGCGCGTTCTTGGCGCAAAATTCCATCGTGTCGGCGATCATGCGAATCGCCGGTTCGACAGGAAAAATCCACGCGCCGCGTCCGATATATTCTTTCAGGATATCGTTTTGCGTTGTGCCGCGCACGTCATTCAATCGCACGCCTTGTTTCTCTGCGACCGCGAGATACATTGCCAAAATAATCGGCGTCACCGCGTTGATGGTCAGCGACACGCTCACCTTGTCAATCGGAATCCCGTCGAACGCGACTTCCATATCGCGCAGTGAATCAATCGCCATGCCGACGCGTCCGACTTCGCCTTCGGCGCGCGGGTCATCCGAATCGAGTCCCATCTGCGTCGGCAAATCGAACGCGACGTTGAGCGCGTTTTGTCCGTGCTCGATGAGAAATTTGAAACGACCGTTCGTGTCGCGCGGTGTGCCGAATCCCGCGTACTGCCGCATCGTCCACGGACGCGCGCGATACATCAACGGATGAATGCCGCGCGTAAACGGAAATTCGCCCGGCTTGCCAATGTCGCGCGCGTAATCCATGTGCGCGACATCTTCGGGACCATACAAAGGTTTGACGGGAATTCCCGATTCAAGAATCACGTCGCGGGTTTTGGATTTATCAGCCATTCACATCCCCTGAAAAGAACCTCACCCCCTGCCCTTCTTCCTTCACTTTGTTCAGGACAGGCACTACAAAGCGAGGGGAGTTACATCGTCTCGCTCAAAAATGCTTTGACCAACGCATTGAATTTTTCCGGCTGCTCCCATTGCGGCACGTGCGCCGCGCCTTGAACCATTTGCGCCGCGCCGCGCCAAAGCGTTGGCATTTTCAAATTGTTGATGTATGTGAGGTTGACCAATTGTTCGTGCTCGCCGTGCAAAATCGCGAGTGGGCGCGTCAAATTCGCGACGACCACCACTTCATCCGCGTAACTGTTCGGCGCAATACTGCTCGCCAAGCCCGCCCGCGCGCGCCCGTCGGTGCGGCGAATATCATCGAGGAAAAATTCGGGAATGGGCGTACCCGGCGTGAACATCGCCGCCGCATACGCAGTACTTTCCTCCTCGCTCAACTTTTCCTGAAACGTTGCCGCCATCGCGGGGTGCGGCAAAAATGCTTCCGCCATCGCGGGTGGAAATGCGAGCGGCGGCGCGCCGAAAATCATCCAGCCCGCCGCGTTCGGCAGCCGCGTCGTCAATTCCAACGCAATGTGTCCGCCCAAACTCCAACCGACAAACACTGCGCGATTCAAATCAAGTCGTTCCGCCACGCCTGCGATCACGCGCGCGTAACCGGGCAAACTATAGACCGCTTGCGGATCGGACGCGTCCGCCGATTCGCCGTGCCCCGGCAAATCAATTGCCACAATGCGAAATTCGTCGCCCAACGCGCCTTCGAGTTGATGTTGAAACGAACGACTCGAACACGAATTCCCGTGAATCAAAACGGCGGCAGGTCCTTGCCCTTTGCTTTGACGAACCGCGATTTTTTCCGCGCCAACATTCAGGATTTGCTTTTCCATGCTCTGCCCCCTTGAAATATCGAGTGTCTACACATTCCTCTGCGGATTCAAACGCGAATCTGCGCGAATTAAAACAAACCAAAAGATTTGTGTAGATTTGTAGCGCTTCGCGAGATTCGCGTTTTCATGTTACTGCTGTCGTGACGCGTTTTCTATGTCGTACTTGCCTGACGCGCTGCTGCGCGCACCCCGCGCGCGATTTCATCAAAATCCGTGCTCGTCGGAAACACAGCCGCGACGCCGAGCGCGCGCAGCGCGGCGTGATCGCGCAGCGGAATGTTGCCGCCGACGACGACGGGAATGTCCGCGCCCGCCGCGCGCAATTGCGCCAAAATTTTTTCACTCAACGGCAAATGCGCCCCCGACAAAATCGAAAGCCCGATGACATCTACATCTTCTTGAATTGCCGCTTCGACGATTTGCTCGACCGTGCGATGCAGTCCCGTGTAAATCACCTCGAACCCCGCATCGCGCAAAGCCAACGCGACCACTTTCGCGCCACGGTCATGTCCGTCGAGTCCGGGTTTCGCAATCAACACGCGGATTCGTCTCTCGCTCATCTCGTCTCACCCATTCCAACGCGCACGAGGCGCTATACTACTACCGCACCATCGCACCATCGCACTACCGCACCATCGTACTACCGCACCATCGCACTACCGCACCATCGTACTACCGCACCATCGCACTATCGTACTATCGCACTATCGCACTATCGCACTATCGCACTATCGCACTATCGCACTATCGCACTATCGCACTATCGCACTATCGCACTAT
>JACQWQ010000027.1 GCA_016209205.1 Chloroflexota bacterium | reverse complement strand
CTGTATTTGGAAATCACGCTCATCTCTGCGGGTTCAAATTTCATCGCGCTGTAGAAAACACTCTTGTCACCCCGCGTCGCCAGCGCTACTTTGCTCGCCACATTCGTCAGCACCGGCAGTTCATTTTCTTCTGGTGGGCGCGCCGCTTCGACGCCGAGCAGATTGGTTGTCGCTTTACCCTGTGCGTTGGTGACCGCGCTCGCGGGGCTGACGACGCCGTAATCGGCGGAAAATTCCACGCGCGTGCCCGCAACCGGACCGAGATAATTTGTCACCGTCACCGTAATCGTGACGGTCGCGCCGAAATACGCGCTCGTGTCCGACGCGCGCATGTCCACATCCCAGAACAAGCGCCCGAGTTTTTGATTAATGTCCGTCAGTGCGTTCTTGATGTCGTTGACGGCGATTTCCATCGTTTCGACGCGTGGTTCGAGATCGGCGGCAATGTCCACCACATCCGCGAGCGTGAGATTGAGCCGCCGCAAATCGGTGATGGTGTTTGCGGTGATGGATGCGGCATTCGCGGGGCGATCTATCGCGGCAAGGACGTACGTCGCGCGCGCGCCGGGCGCAAGGGGCCAGGGTGCGACTTTGACTTGCCACTTGACTTGGTCGCGGATGCACGTCTCGAGGTTGATGTCCTGTGCGTTGCGCAAGTCCGGGTCTTCCTGGCTCGTGACCGCTTCGGTCCAGATTTCGAGATAGACGACGTACTTGGTCAGCGCGTTGGGTACGGGCAGTGCGGGCAGACTTTGCTGTGAATAACGCGTGTCGCTCTCGTTGGCGACATCATAGCCCTCGACCATACAGCGTCCCGCGCGAATCATAAAATCGTTGGACGCGGGATTCGTCGCCTCGACTTTGAACCCGTCAATCCCTTTCGGCGCGCCGTTGCCGATAAAATATTTGCGCAGCGTCCATTCAAAATGCCGCCGCGTGTCTTCCAATTCGTTCCAATCGCGGTCGAGCAGCGGGACGCCTTGCTGCAAGCGTACGCCGATGAAATGTTTCGCGGCGTCGAACGTGTCGTGATTTTGATTGGAAAAATTTCCTTTGGCGCGGACGCCATTGCCGTTACTCATAGGGTGTAAAGACTGGAGACTAGAGACTGGAAACTGGAGATTCCTCACGGAGCCTGCCACGCGGAGCCTGCCACGCTGCGCTCGCAGCCGTGGCTCGCAGCTGTGGCTCGCAGCTGTGGCTGCACAGGACTTGTCATATCGAACGGAGTGAGATATCTCACTCCGTTCGATATGACAGTCCTTAGCTCATACAGCCCACGCGGGCTGACCATCTCGGAATGACATTTCTCCAATTTCCAATTTCTAACTTCTAATCTCCAATCTCTAATCTCCAATCTCCAATAGATTCAATTCTTCACTCGACGGCGCCTCTGTAATTTTGGGCGCTTGCAAAATGACGACGCCGCGAATGTTGACCGGCATAAAACGCGAAAGATTGCGCTTGAGTTTTTCGCGTTTGCGCGCGATGGCGTTGGCAGGTTCAGCGTCCGGCGGAAACACAAACAAGCCGACGACGTTGTAGGCATACCAATCCTGGTCGCTTGTGCCGGTGTCGTACGTGTAATCCACTTTATCGTCCGGCGTACCAATGTTGGCAAGCAGCTCTGCGTCCGCCGTGTTCACCGTACGCGAGCCGTGATCGTCGGGACGCTCGAGCAAGCCCATGTCGTTCGAGAAAAAAACGTTCGGGAAAAATTCCTTGACACGACAGGACCAACCGGTCAACCGCTTGACCCAAATTAGACACGCGGGAATCGTGCCGTTAATGCGATACAGCGCGGGCGCGTATTTAATCTCGTGGCGCTGGAGCGGAATGCTCGCATCGAAATTGAGGTCCCAACCGATCCATCCCGCCATCAAGGGCAAAAAGCGCGCGTCCACATTGTCAAGGTCGTGCAAGCCGCGCAAATTTTCCGCCGCGCTGCGCATCGCATCGAGCGACGCGCCAAACGGGTCGAGAAAGCGGCGCAATTGCCCGGAGCGATTCGCGGCTTCCGGCACCGCTTCCGCGCCGGGGGTGGGCACGCGCGCGGTCACATCGTGGCGGCGATAAATCGTGGGCAGCATTTCGTACAGCGTACGATTCAACGCATAACCCTCGCCCGCCGTCGCGGTCACGCGATATTCGGGCAGCGCCGCGTTGGGAATCAACGGACTCGCAATTTGGTAATAATACGTCGTGCCGGGCTGCAACCCGTCGGGCGCGTCGCCCGTGTCCAAAATTTCGACGCGCTGTGACAAAGGCACGCCTGCCGCGTTGAACGTATTTGCGGTCGTGCGTCGCGTCCATTCCACCGCGACGCCGTCAACCAGTTGCGCGACGGTGACGACAGAAACGACGGTGCGCGTATCGCCGGCGCGCGATTCCCAGCCGGGCAAATCGGAAGCCAGCACATTGCCGGTCGCGGGCGGGAACGCGCGGCTGTCGTACAGCAAAAACGGATCGCTCCCTTGCGCGGGCGGAGGCGGAAATTCAAAATCGCGCGTCTTGCGGCGCACGGTCACGCTTGGGATGGACGCCAGCGTTTCGCCCGCGTCCAACAAAAATTCCCACGCGACCTTGATGCGTCGTCCGACGATATCGGCGTCCGCGCGAAAATTCGCAATCCTCATCGCACGACCTCTTCCGTCGTTACCAACAGATTGCCGAGCGTCGGAATTTCGTAATCGCCGATTTCGATGCGCCCGTCGGGTTCGACATCCACCGCGAGCGCGCGGCGCAGCAGCTGCGGCAACTCGTCCAAGCCCGGCACGCCAAACTTGCCGAATTTTTGTTCGATGGCAACCAGCTTGCTATCCTGCCGCCGAAAGCGCGTGACCGTCACCGCGTACACGCCTTGCAGCGCTTCGACCGCTTCATAGATTTTGCTCAAGTACAGCGATTTGGCGAAATCCATATTCTTGAATGCAAACAATTCGCGCACAGTCGCCTCGACGCTTTGGCGTACCGTTTCCGCGTTATAGTGATATTCGGTGACCACGTTCAGCGTCACGTCAATCGGCACACAGGTCGGGTCTTGAATGTGGATGAACGTGCCAACCATGCGCTTGTCTTCAAAAAAAGCAATCAGTCGTTTTTTCAAATCTTCGGGCGCGGCGCGACACGTATCTCCTTCCGGCGCGACAAAGAGGTCAATCTGATTCCAGCCGCGGCTGCGCGCGCGAACTTTGGCGACGCCGCCCGCTTGCTGTGCCAGCGAAACAAAATCACTCAGCGTCACGGCGCGCGCGCCGGAGCGAAACGCCAACGGACCAAAACGCACCGCGTGGTCAATGCTCTCGCGATCTTCGCCGCCCGCCGCCGCCGCCGCGTTCGTGACCGCGTCGAGCAAGCGAATCGTCGTCTTGGCATCGGTAAGCGTGCCCGACGCAACATTGCCCACCACGCCGCCGCCCACGCGATACCGCGCGCGAAGGTTGTTTGTGCCGACCGGCGGGCGTTTGCCGTACACGCCGTCGCCGAAAACCACACTCGCCACTTCATTTTCGTCAAAGCGAACATAGTAATCGCGTGAATCGGGACCCGACAACGTCACTTTGCCTTCGTTGTCGGCGTAATAGAGCAGATTGTCACGCCGCTCCCATGGAACCCAACCCGCGCCTTCGTTCACCTCGACGAGCAGTGATTCAAGAATCAGCGGACTCGACGCGAGTTGGAACGCTTGATTCGGTTCGCCTGTGGAGGAACCGAGAATTTGGAGCGGCACGCCGCGACTGTGACGCACTGGCAAGCCGCTGTAAATCGTTTTCCCATTCGCGCCGGGTTTTACTTGAGACGTAGAGAGGTCAATGGTCAGGTCCACGCCAAGATATTCAAACGTTTGCGGCGTGTTCGCTCCACTTGATGCACTGCTTCCGTTGCTCGTCGCTTTGGTCGCAAATTGCGCAAATTGGGGAATGGTGACCAGGGGTGATTGTCCCGCGGGCACGGGCTTGAACGTGAGCGTGAGATCGGCGTTGGCAGAAACGGCAGGCCGCAGTTCGTACCCGATGAGCCGCAGTAAATTCAAAACGCTGCGCCGCTCGGTCGCGGTGGGCAAGAACGATTCGTTGGCGATGCGGTCTTGATAATACAGCACCACATCGCCCATGTAGGCGAACAGGTCAACGAGCAGCACGCCGAGATCGCTCGGCGATTGGTCGGTCCATTCCGGCAAGCGATAACGCGCCAAATCAAGCATCGCTTGACGGAGCGAAGCATAATCTTTGTTTGTGTAATCAATCGCAGGCGCAAGAGGCATGTTGGTTCTCCGCAAACAGCATCTTCCAGACCTGACAGGTTTCTACTCCATTCGCGTCACGAGTCGCATCTGCCCAATACATCGCGCATGTATCACCCAAACGTCCGTGTTGAAAACCTGTCAGGTCTTGGCTACGTCAGCGGCATCACCATTTCCCCAGTCACGGGCTCGGTCGCGTGAATGTAATGCAGCAGCAATCGCAATTCGCCTTCGTCCTGAACGACGCGCGTGTTCGTGACAAAAATGCGCGGCTCCCATTGCAAGAGCGCTTGACTCGCTTGCGACTGGGCGAGTTCTGCCAGCACGCCGTCATTAGGGTCGTGCACGAGCGCGGGCAAACGCGAACCAAATTCGCGCAGCATTGGTCGCTCGCCCAAGCGCGTGCTGAGAATGATGCGTACGTTTTGGCGCAATTTGTCCGCGCCGCTCGCCGTCGCCACACCGCCCGTATCGGGATCAATGCGAAATGGAAACGCGATACCTTTGACTTGATCAATCATTGGACTTTAGACAGGATTTACAGGATTGAACCGATAATCAAACCCAAAAAATCCTGTTAATTGCGATGCAGTTCATCGCCTTAATCCTGTCGAAAATTCTATTTCGACTTGTGCCTATATTCATTCGACCTTACCTACTCCAGTCTGCGTGCCCGTGCCGATTTTTCCGCCGCCCGTCGCGTTTACGTCCACCGTAATTTTTTTCACATCGCCGCCGCGAATGAAGGCGTCAATCGCCGCCGCCAAATCTTTTGCCAGCTGCGCGTTGATTTGCTCCTGCACCTTGTCCGCGTCTTTCGGGTCCGCGGGCGGTGGCGTGGCTTTGGCTTTTTTGAATGCGTCTTTGATTTTGGTTTCCAGCTCACTCTTGTTCAGCGGCATATTTGTATTTCCATTACCGATGTTGAAAGGCAGTGGCAATGCAGTTGCATTGCAGACTGCCGTGAGCGGCTTGCAGTCCAACTGCTCGCGAACACGCGCGACTTTTCAATCGAGCGGACAGTCTGGCAAGTCGGGCAGTGATGGCAAACTTGGAAAACTCGGCAGTGAGAATCCCACCGACGGAATCGGAATTTTCGGCGTCGGTAATGCAACGGTTGGTAAACCGGGCAACTCGGGCAAATCCGGCAGCGATGGCAAACTTGGAAAGCTTGGCAGCGAGAATCCCACCGACGGAATCGGAATTTTCGGCGTCGGTAATGCAACGGTTGGTAAATCCGGCAACTCGGGCAAGTCGGGCAGCGACGGCAAGCTTGGAAATTGCGGCAGCGAAAATCCGACGGACGGAATCGGAATTTTCGGGGTCGGCAAATCGGGCAAGTTGCATTTGCTCATACGTTTTTCTCAACCCAAGCGTTGGATTGTCATATCGAAGCGGAGTTGCGACGCAGTTCGTCGCCGATATCTCGCTCTGCTCGATATGACAGACTTGAGTTGCGCTTACTTTACCACCACCGCTTTTGTCAGATGCGGTCCTGTCTGCGGCACGAGTGGCGGGATTGGCGGACCCGACGGACCTACCGCGGTTGGATGCGTGTGCGCAATGTACATGCCCGTGAACACATTCCCCATTAGCGTTGGTTCCAGTGCGCCCTCGCCGAGCACGACTTGGGAACCGCGCAAAATAATTTTATCGCCCGCAATCTGCACCACGCCGCCTTTCATTTCCAGCGTCGCCGCGCCGCCCTTGTTCATCAGAACGATGCTGTCCTCTTTCATGCTGATGGTGTTGCCGTTTTGTTCGACGACCATCACATTCTTGTCTTTGGCGTTCAACACTACGGTGGAACCATTCTTGTTGCCGAGCATGACACTGCCGTTTTTGTCAATCGAAACAAACGCATTGCTCTTGTGCTTGATGACAATTTTTTCTTCGCCT